>CATKXE010000037.1 GCA_949840465.1 uncultured Lachnospiraceae bacterium
CCTTCGTCAGTTTATCCAGTTTTTCCGGCGTCAATTCCGTCCCCGCCCAATACAAAACCAACGCCCCGATGGTAGAGCCGATGGTGGAAAATATAATGACTCCCGGCACGGTCAGCCTGGTATAGGTCGTCATAAAACCGCCGAATGTAAGGATGACTTCTGACGGGATGGGCGGAAAAATATTCTCCACAGCAATCAAAAAGCAGACTCCCAGATATCCATATGTATTCATGACATAGACCATAAAATCCTGCACAGCAAATTTCCTCTCGCTCAGATGCTTTCGTATTAATATATGAAATCCCCCTTAAAATCATGTGCCCGTTCACAAAAGATTCTGCTCTTCAAACAAAGACTCCACCGCCCGCTCATAAACCTGCGGCTTTTCTGCCTTTTTAATCTTCTTTGCATATTTCTCATAATTGGTAAAAACGGGCGCAAGGAATCCCCACAGCTCTTTCATTTTAAACAGCACCAGTTTGGAGCCGGACAGTTCTTCTTTGTATCTCTCATACAGAGCATCGTGAAACCTGCGAAGCGTCTGCTTTTCCATCCTCTTTCCCAGAAGGATTTCCCCCGACAGGCCGGGGTTCATCAAAAGCCCTCTCCCCAGCATCACCCTGTCCACGGCCGGGAATGTGTCCGTAAACCGCTGATAATCTTCCACCGAAAAAATATCCCCGTTGTAACAGACCGGATTTTTACTTTCCCTGCAGGCTTCTCCAAACACCTGCCAGTCGGGACGGTTCCTGTAAACGTCCCTCTGCACTCTCGGATGGATGATAAGCTCCTTCACCGGATACCGGTTGAAAATCTCAAGCAGGGGGCCAAATTCGCCGGGGCTGTCCTTCCCCACCCTTGTCTTGATCGATATCTCCGTCTCTGCACGGCTAAACACAGTATAAAGGAACCGGTCCAGTTCTTCCGGGAATGCCAGGAAACCGGAACCGCGCCCTTTTGTGACCACAGTCTTAGAGGGGCATCCCAGATTCAGGTTGATCTCCTGATAGCCGTATTTTTTAAGCTTCCCTGCGGTACGGATAAAATCCTCCGCAGAATTTGTCAAAATCTGCGGGACGGCGTACATCCCTTTATTATTTTCCGGAAGCACATCCTGCCTTTCCCGGGAACTTAGATGCCCCCTCTGATTCGGTTTGATAAACGGGATAAAATATTGATCTACACAGCCGAAGTATTCGAAAAAAGTTTTCCGGAAAATATGGCCCGTGATTCCTTCCAGAGGCGCAAAATACAGTCTCATTTATTTACCATTCCTTTCTGGCATAATCTTTTGTTTTTTTCTTGAATCGTCCTCAATTTTGTGGTATTGTATTTATCAGAAAAAATTTATGGGAGGGAACACCAATGAAAAAAAGATTTTCACTTATCATTACTATGGCAGCCTGCTTTTCCATGCTGCTGGGAGGATGCGGGAAAAAGCTGACTGTGGAAGATGCGCCTGCTTATGTGCAGTCTGCTCTGGACGCATGCTATAAAGGTGAATTCGAAGCTTATATGGAGTTTACCAAAAGCACCGAAGAAGAGGCTAAGGAACTGTATGAATCAGGGCTGGATGCGAATATGGAAGCCAGCGGCATTACCGACGTCAACGTCAGCCAGGAACTTCAGGATCAATACCGTCAATTATTTGCAGGCCTGCTCGGCATCAGCAAATATACGGTAGGGGAAGCAAAGGAAGACGGGGAAGGATTTACCGTGGATGTCAGTGTAGAGCCTTTTATCATGTTTGACACTTTACAGGACGACCTGATCGCAGCAATGAGCAACTCCGGTTTAACCGAGGAAGCGACGGCAGACGAGATCAATTCGTTCGTCTACCAGAAAATGTACGAACTGATGTCCGCAAAATTGAACGATCCGACATACGGCGACCCCCAGACCGTGACGGTACATATCCAGCCGGATGAGGATGGGGTTCAAACCATCAACGAAGACGATCTTGTGGAAATAGATACTGTGATGTACGCTTCTATGCTTTAAATCCGATCACTTACGTATGGATGGGATGTTCCTGCCCTTCATTGTCCCGAAGCATGCACACAGCAGTGAACCGTCGCATCCTTCTGAAAAGTTTGCATACAGGCGGCAGCCTTTTGCCGTCTGTATGCAAACGCACTTACAAAAACCGTCCTCTTACTTTTCCCCATAATTCTCTTTGTACATATTCATATGCACAGTCATAGAAGAACAGCGCCGCCTGTCCGGCAAGCAAAATTCCTGCCATCATCCAAAGCGGCAGTATTTTTCCAAACAATAATTCCTGAAAAAAAAGTACTGCGGGTAAATAGATGACGTTAAATACCGCATACTTTACTGCCAGAAAAATTCTTTTCTTCTTCTTCACATCCGCATTCCAGCCGCCCAGCAGTTCCCAGACAATCTCAACAGCCAGAATATAGGCCGCCATTGCCGCATAGGTAACTACATAGAATTTATTCGGCGCCAGTATCGCTCCCAACAATACGCCTGCCGCATAAAAGGCCGCCCCTGTCTTCCCCCCGAATTCCCGGAAGATGATTCCCACAAAAAAAGAGGCCGCAGCGAGCAGGAACAACGTTCCTGACTCGATGACGCTTCCCAGAGCCATACAGATCACGGTCAATGCCAGAAGCAGGCCGCCTAAGGCCATTTTTTTTGCTTTTACATGCATGTGCAGAGATCCCCTCCCATACATTCGCACAACTGGTCTGCAATACAGAGGTCGCAGCACATGTTTCCCGTACCGCAGGAATTCCCTCCCATACCGTAACCGCCCCCATAGGGATAGTTCTGGTATTTTTGGCCGCTCCACTCCAACTGGTTCAAAAGCTGGCGGTACTGCAGGTTATTGGGTTCCATATTCACTGCCTGGCCTGCGTGATCCCGCGCCATGATGTTATTGCCGATCCCTGCATTGGCCGCTGCGCTTAAATAATACCACTCCGCAGTCCGGTTGGGAATCCCGGTCAGCACATTCAATGCCTCCCGGTACCGCCTTGCGTTCAGATAGCTGTATACGGACTGCATCTGGGGATTCTGCTGCGCCCCGGAAGAGGAACCGCCATAGGACTGATTCCAGCCGCCTCCCTGAGAACCGTAACCATATTGATATCCGCCCTGCTCCCGCTGCTTCATAATGATATCATATGCTTCCTGCACTTCCTTAAACTTTTCCTCTGCAAGATCCGCAAGGGGGTTGTTCACATTGGCGTCTGGATGGTACTTTCTCGTCAGATCTCTATATGCTCTTTTCACTTCATCATCTGATGCACTGGGCGAAACTCCCAGCACATCATATGGATTTTTGTTCATATTAAATTCTCTCCTCTTTCCCGCGTTTCCATACTGTGCCGATCCCTGAACGCTCTGTCTCCGCTATGATTACTGCGCTTTCTCGGACCATCCATACACAGTATCTGAAACTAATCAATTAATAGAATGCACCTACCACATCATATACTAAATTTTGCCAAATGTCCAGACTTGATATACAGATAATACATATACCCCGCTGCATCCGCCAAAAACCATCCTATGGGCACAGACGCCCAGATGCCAATAACGCCCACCCATGGAATACCTGACAGGGCGTAGGCCAGCAGGACACGCGTCCCCAGAGAAACGACTGTCAGGAACACCGACATTCCGGGGCGTTTGACCGCCCGGTAATATCCGTACCATAAAAATAAAAAACCGATGAGGCAGTAAAAGCTGCCTTCTATCCGCAAATAGGACATCCCCACCCGGATCACATCGATTTCCTGAGGCTTCACAAAAATCAGCATCAAAGGACGGGCAAACAAAAATACAAGAACACTCACTCCCACCCCGAACACCAGCGCAGCTCTTGCCGCAGAGCGCAGCCCTTCCTGAATGCGTTCCTTTTTCCCTGCGCCGTAATTCTGCGCCACAAAGGTAGAAAATGCATTTCCAAAGTCCTGCACCGGCATATAGGCAAAGGTGTCAATCTTCACAGCCACGGAAAACGCCGCCATCACGACTGCCCCGAAGCGATTGACCAGCCCCTGGATCATCAGGATTCCAAAATTCATCACCGACTGCTGGAGGCAGGTAAGAAAAGAGAGCTGAACGATTTCTTTCAGAATTTCAGGCTGCCATCGAATGTTTTCCCGTTTCAGCCGAAACTGCGGAAAACGCAGGATGGTGTACGCCAGAATCCCAATCCCTGAGACATACTGGGACAATACAGTGGCCTCCGCCGCCCCCCGCACCCCCCGTGAAAGGCCGATGATAAACCACAAATCCAATCCTATATTGAGCAGGGCGGAAATCCCCAGAAATAAGAGAGGAACCACCGAATTTCCGACGGCCCTCAACAGGGAGGCAAAATAATTGTACAGAAATGTGGCAGTGATCCCCCAAAAAATCACCCACAAATATTCCCGCATCGGCCCGTAAATATCCGAGGGCACCTGCAAAAGCCTGAGGATCCCGTCCATCCCGGCAAACACGGTCACGCTGATCAGCGCCGAGGCCGCTGCGATCATCACAAAGGACAGGAATATGCAGGATTTCATCCTGCCCCATTCCTTCCTGCCGAAATAGATAGAAAACGCCACGCCGCTCCCCATGCATAGCCCCAGCAGGATGGAGGTCAAAAATGTCATCAGGGAATAAGAAGAACCGACCGCCGCCAGCGCCTCTTTTCCGAGGAACCGGCCCACGATCAGTGTATCGACGATATTGTATAGCTGCTGCAGCAGATTGCCCAGTATCATGGGAAATGCAAACCGCAGCAAAGATACCGTAATATTCCCTGAGGTAAGGTCCTGGTTTCTTGTTTTTTTCATTTTCTCTCTTCCACGATCTTATTATAACGGTTCCAGACGCCTGTATACAGGATATTGCGCAGGATATCCGCATCCATCAGGCAGGGCAGCTTTTCAAAAGCCGCGCTGCTCTCGGCAATCATCATACAAAGGATATCCCGGCAGCGCGCCTCGTAATCCTCCTTGCAGGACAGGACTTCCAAAGGATTATAATTTCCCTCTTTTTGATCCTTTTCCAAATCTTCGTAGGCGTCCATGATATAGATAAATTTTCCGAGGAAAAACCCCATCCTGCGCAGATCCTTCTCCCACATATCCTCCCGATAGACCAGAATCTCCTCCATCAGCCTTCCGAAGCAGCCCGCCGCTTCATCAATATTGTGGCTGCCTGCCGCCTCTGTTTTTTCCAGGGCCTTCAATTCCCTCCGTATGGCCCTGTGCTGCCTGGGGTACTGCGCGGCCGCTTTTTGCGCCTTTTTTCCCAGGGCATGGAGCCCGAAGAGGCTTCCCCATTTCCTCTCGTCCTGCCAGTCGTCCTTCAGATGGTAGTACGTCAGTATGATGTTCATATCCGCCGCATATTCTGTGACCTCACTCTGCACCATATCCTGCTTTTTCCAGGGATGGGTCTTGCATCTGTGTCTTGATAAGATCTCTTTGCCCTCATACAGGGAACCCAGTAAGAGCGCGATAAACGTCATATCATAGGACAGGGTCATCTGCCCTGTGCTCCCGTACTTTTCTTTTAAGGTTCTGCACAGGCCGCAGTAACAGGCGCGGTATTTCCTCCAGTCCTTCACTTTCAGTTCCGGTTCGCAGATCGTAATATAGCCAAACATGTCATTCCTCCCAGCCTGCCCGGTTTCTAATCACATACATTCCCTGATTTCAACCCATATTTTGGGTCGATAAACGTTCATTCTTCCTTCGCCCAGCCATGGGAGCATCTTACGGCGCGGCTCCATCCCAAAAGCATCTCCTGACGTTTTTCCTGTTCAATGGCCGGGGTAAAGACTCTGTCAATGGCCCAGTTCTTCTTTACTTCTTCTTTATCCTTCCAATATCCGACCGCCAGCCCCGCCAGATATGCCGCCCCCATGGCGGTGGTCTCCACACACCGCGGACGGTTTACCGGGGCGTTGCTGATATCCGCCTGAACCTGCATCAGGAAATTATTGGCGCTGGCTCCGCCGTCCACCTTCAAAGCGGCCAGATCCATCCCGGAATCCGCCTTCATCGCCTCCAATACATCGTTGACCTGATATACCAGAGACTCCAGCGTGGCTCTTACGATATGGTATTTATTGACGCCCCGGGTCAGTCCCACGATGGTCCCCCTCGCATACTGATCCCAGTAGGGCGCCCCCAGTCCGGTGAACGCAGGAACCACATAGCATCCGTTGGTATCCTTCACACGCTGGGCAAAATATTCGCTGTCCGCCGCCGAATCGATCAGCCGCAGCTCGTCCCGAAGCCACTGGATGGCAGCCCCCGCCACAAAAATAGAGCCTTCCAGCGCATAGGTCACCTCCCTGCCGATTCCCCAGGCAATGGTCGTCACCAATCCGTTCCTGGAAAGTACCGGTTTATCTCCTGTATTCATGAGGAGGAAACATCCTGTCCCGTATGTATTTTTCGCCTCTCCCTGTTGGAAACAGGTCTGTCCGAACAAAGCGGCCTGCTGGTCTCCCGCCGCGCCTGCAATGGGAATCCGCCCTCCGAAGAAACCGGGATCCGTCTCCCCATAGATCTCACTGGACGGTTTTGCCTGAGGCAGCATGCTCTTCGGGATCCCCAGCTCTGCCAGAATCTCTTCGTCCCACTCCAGCGTATGGATGTTGAACAGCATAGTACGGGACGCATTGGTATAATCCGTCACATGCACCGCGCCCCTGGTCAGCTTCCAGATCAGCCACGTCTCCACCGTCCCAAAGAGCAGGGTTCCTTTCTCGGCACGCTCTCTGGCTCCCTCCACATGATCCAGGATCCACTTCACCTTTGTCCCTGAGAAATAGGCGTCAATGACAAGCCCTGTCTTCTCCCGGTATTTTTCCGTCAGGCCTTTTTCTTTCAGGCTGTCGCAGTATTGTGACGTCCTCCTGCACTGCCAGACAATGGCAGGATAAACCGGCTGTCCCGTATTCTTATCCCACACAATCGTAGTCTCCCGCTGGTTGGTGATCCCGATCGCCGCCACATCCTCCGCATTGGCGCCGATCTTCGTCATGGCCTCCCTTGCCACCGCAAGCTGGGTGGACCAGATCTCCCCCGGGTCATGTTCCACCCAGCCCGGCTTTGGGAAATGCTGTGTAAACTCTTTTTGTGCCACGCTGCACATCTCGCCCTTCTCATTGAATAAAATACAGCGGTTGCTGGTCGTACCTGAATCCAGCGCCATTACATACTTCGCCATGCCTGCTTCCTCCTTTTGTTTTATGTCGTTACTGTGCACACCCGGCCGGGTCACAGCAACGGCATCCAGCCCTTAAAGACTTGAATTCTATTGAAAACTGTGATATATGAAAACGGAAAAGGGGCAATCTCCCACAACGCGATTGTCCTCACAGAAGGAATCATAACATATCAATGTATATCTTTCAATCATTTTCAAATCATTTAAATACGGAAAGAAGCAGGCTCCCACCTTTCAGTGGGCATGCCTGCTTCTTTTATTCTGTTTCCCTTTAAAACCTCCTGATCTTCTTAGACGGAGTTTTCTCAAATTCTTCTTCCCGCACTTTCAGGGAATGTACCTTCTTATACGCCGGAAGCCCCTGATTAAACTGATCGAGCACTTCCTGCAGTTTTGCCGGCACGTCTTTGATCCGTTTTTTCTTCGCATATTCCAAATCCGGGAAAATTTCCGCCTCAATCACGGAATCTGTCTCACGCACCAGGATCTCCTTCACCAGCGGATCCTTGCCGATCTCATTCTCCAACTCCTCAGGAGACACGTTCTCCCCGTTTTTCAAAATAATCAGGTTCTTCTTCCGTCCGGTCAGGAATACAAAACCATCCTCGTCCACATAGCCCAGATCCCCGGTGCGAAGCCATCCGTCCACAAGGGTCTCTTTCGTCTCCTCAGGCATCTTATAATATCCAAGCATTACGCTGGAACCCCTGACCCAGAGTTCCCCTTCCACCGCCTTTGCCTGGCAGTTGGGCAGCAGCTTCCCTACAGAGCCGATTTTGGATTCCCAGTGCAGGTTCGTGCTGATGACGGGGGAACACTCTGTCATGCCATAGCCCTGAAGGATCGTGATTCCATATTCTTTAAATTCAGAAACCATCTCCGGCGGCAGAAAAGCGCCGCCGCTGGCAATCGTTTTGAGATTGCCGCCAAGCCCTGCTTTGGCTACCATTTTCTTGGGCAGGATTCCGCCTGACTCTTTCAGTTTCTTATACAGGGACTCAATGACCATGGGGACAAGCAGCACGAGCTCCGGTTTGAACAATTTAAAATTCTTTGCCACATGCATGATGGAGTCGTTGATGCAGATCACCGCCCCAATGTATAAGCCCTTTAAAATATCCATGGTAAAGCAGTACGCGTGATGGATAGGGAGCAGCGTCATGGTAACCGTCCCGGCCGGGATCTTCATATCCAGACAGACCGCATTGTCCGTCAGGTTCCTGTGGCTTAACATCACGCCCTTGCTTTTCCCGGTGGTTCCGGAGGTAAATAAAATGGCTGTCATCTTATCCGGATCCAGCTCACACCGAAAGCTCCCCGCATAGTCTTCCAAAAGCTGACGCATGGACCATGTGATTTCCCTGGCTTTCTCCCCCTGCCGGGCAGGCACAAATTTTTCCGGGCTCTCCTGCCCTTCTCCCGTCAGGTGCCGTTCTGCCTGCATACATACAAAATGTTCCACCTCCGGGCATTGTTCCCGCGCCATGGCCGCCACATCCTTACGAAGCGAATCATACACCAGCATCTTGATATCCGCCCTGTTTAGAAGCTCACACACCTCTTCCGCCGGAAGCTGTGCATCTAAGGGCACGATGACGCACCCGCTGTTGGCTGTCCCGAAGTAACTGATGATCCATTCATAGGTAGTGGGCCCGATGACCGCCACATGGTTTCCCAATATCCCAAAAGCCTCAAGCGCACGGCTAAACGCCTCGCTGTCTGCTTTCACATCGCAAAATGTTTTTGTGATAATCTCTTTTCTTTCCTTATATCGGATTGCCGGATTGTCTCCATAAGCCTCTGCCGCATACCGGACGATATCCTGCATGGTATTGATCTGTCCGCTCATATTTTTGCTCCTTCCTCCAGGGAACGTGCCCCGGACCGCCTGCGTTTCCCGCACAAGTGATTTTCCGGCAGTTCCCAGGCCGCGCCGTTTTTACTGCTGCAGGCCTTCTATATATCTGACAGCCTGTCCTACAGTCACAATCTCTGCTGCTTCGCGCTCTTCCACTTCAATGTCAAATGTCTCTTCGAGTTCCCCCACCATACTCATAAAATCATAGGAGGTAAATCCCAGATCCTCAACAAACCTGGAATCCTCCGTAATTACATTCCTGTCCACTTCCACATATTCACAAATGATATCCTTCAACTGCTCTAACATATTCTCCTACCTCTCTTTTTGCCTGTTACACTTCTCTTATAATCTCTCCCACCGTCATATCCGGATTTTCGATTCCCTTAAACAAAATCCTGCACACATAATAATACATCTTCTGCAGGCTTTCATAGTTGAACACCCCGGTCTGATGCTCAAAGCTGAAATTCAGCCCATTGTCCTGTGCACGGTGCATGACGGTCAGATACAGTGCATGAGCGGCCGCACCGTTACTGTACCATGCGGATTTATACTGGATATCTCCCAGACGGTCCAGACCCTTATCTTTCGTCGTCAGAGGCTGGTAAGTCAGTCCCAGCGGCTCATAGGTCTGCCCCGGCGTCAGTTTGTAGTATTTGCTCCGGTACGCGTAGTATGCCGTAGGATCATAGTTCGCGTGGCGGAAAATCTGGTTCTGGCCGTCGCGGATGCTCTTCAGCCCCTCCAAAAACGTATCCGTCTCCTTCACGATCGTCCGAAACGGGAAACAATGGATCCTTGTACCGCCGCTTTTTTTCTCTGCCAGCGTAGCCCTGCGCGCCACCGTGGTGGTAATGGAGACGTCGTCATTCCCGTTCTCCTTCTGCAGATACGTCCGAAGCCCCATCATCAACAGGCACACCATGGAAATATGATGCTCTTCACAGAATTTCAGCAAACGCTCCGAAGGATCTGCTTCCAGCTCAAATAATGCGATATTCGCTTCCACATTATTGGATGTATTGGTCACGGCTCGCAATGCAGGGTTCTTCGTCTCAACCCGTTCCGCTTCCAGCTTCATAGGCCCAAACACGCTGTTGAAAATCGGCTCTGATGAGGAGATCAGCTTTTCAAAAAATTCCGTGTCCTTTTTCTGCGCACTGCTTCCCGCTTCATAGGCCAGATCCTTTTCCAGCTGCCGGATATAAGAAGACATTTCCTTTGGATACTCAATGCCCTCATATTTCATACTGCAGTAGATCTCAATGATATCCTTTAAGAACAAAATCAGGGACTGCGCATCCATGGTCATATGATCCACCAGCAGGTAAATTCCCTGAAATCCATCCGGCGTGATGATCATCACAACCCGGTTCAGAGGGGAATCATACCGCGCAAACGGAATCGACGTCCACTCCCGCATCTTCAATTCCGCTGCCCATCCTTCCCAGCTTGAAAAATCAAAAAACTCAATGTCACGCTCTTCCCGGTCCGCAATATACTGCCATACATTGCCGTCTGCATCCTCCGTAAACCGAAGCCGCATGGTCTCACAACGCTGATAAGCCTGATAAACAGCGCTTTTCAATGCATTAAAATCCAGACTCTGTTGGATCGTGAGGCTTGTACCGATGTTCAGGACCTGCTTTTTGGGACAAAATTTCTGATAATAAAAATGCAGTTTCTGTGCGGCAGTTAATGGGTACGCTTGTTTTCCATTTATGGTTTTCATTTGGAAATATTCCTTTCTTTGAATACATGGTTTCAACGGGTTTCTACAGCACACTGTCCAGAAATTCTGTCAGTTTATCCTCCACTTCTTCCGTAGCCATATAATGTGACTCACAGTGTCCGGCTCCATGGATGATAAGCTTCTCTTTCCGTGACGCACAGTTGTCATAGATTGTTTCACACATCCAGCAGGGCACGAACGTATCCGCATCCCCATGGATAAACAGGATCGGAACCCGTGCTTTTTTTACTTCCTCTGCCGCATTGCATTCCCGCAGCCCGTATCCCGCCCGGGCTTTCACAAGCTGGTCTGCGGCTTCCATGATTGGCCTTGCCGGAAGGTGGTATTCATTTTTCAGCACATGGGTAAATACATCCCATGCCGATGTAAATGCACAGTCTGATATAATTCCTTTCACAGAGGAAGGCAGATTCAGGCCGCTGGCCATCAGCACCGTAGCGCCTCCCATGGAAGTCCCATGAAGCAGGATCCGGCAGTCTTCCCCCAGCCTTTCCTGAACATACTGAATCCAGCACAGGGCGTCCCTCCGGTCAAGGCAGCCAAAGCCGATATACTTGCCCTCACTGGCTCCATGCGCCCTCTGATCTACAAGGAGCATCTCATACCCCCGGGGCAGATAATAATTGGACAGGCCGATAAACCCGCTGACCCCTTCGCTGGTATACCCGTGGAAACAGATCACAACCCTTCCGGGAGCCTTTTTCTCTTTCCCGTCCTCTCCTGCCTGATAGCCGCCGTCTGGCTCCCGCCTTGTAAAATAAGTACCATGAAGCTTTAATCCGTCGTCGGATTGTATGTACACATCCTCACGGGGCTGCTCAACCATCCATTTTTTCCATTTGGCAATTTTCGGCATATACCGTGCCCAGTCGGTCCCGGACATCTCCTTGGTCCGCTCCACCTTCGCGTTCTGACGGACCATGGTCCTCTGGAAAAAATACTCTGCAATCCCCAGGTCTGCCGCTGCCAGGACGCCCGCCCCAAACAGTGCTTTCCATCCTTTATTCATTCAAACCACTCCTATTTGCCTGCAAACTCCTGAAGTTTCAACGCTTTGTCAAAATCCCCTTCTACCTTTAATTTTCCGACCGTAAAAGCATGCACTGCATTGAGCTTTCCCTTGACGATCTTCAAAAGAGTATCCGCGGTGGATGTGAACAGCACATCTCTGTCGTAATATTCATAAGGCTCAATCCGCAGCTTTCCATCCGAGATCTCAGCGTAAAAAGCGCCTTCCGCCTCCCCCTGGATATTAAACTGATAGGCAATGTGCTCCTGAATGCCGCTTACGTCTGCCGTGCTGAATATCTCCCTGATTTCCTGCACCAGCTTTTCATATGTCATATGTTTCTTTTCCTCCATTTCCTGTTTTGGAGTTCCCGCAAAGTCCTTTGGATCCTGTCCTTCGACCCCCTTTCCGAAAACACTCCTACCCCCGCCGCATTATAGCGGTCCTATTTTCGACCGACGGTCGAATCAGGGTTTCTTTTAAGATAGCACTTTTTCGACCATCGGTCAAGTTATTTTATTTTTTTTCGGATTTTTGATGAATTTTCCTAAATATGTGTTACAATATCGCATAGAACATGGATAGAAGCACTGTGGGCAGTGACCAAAAAACGAACCGTGGGGTAAAACATTATGCACAATAACAAGAAGACGGAACTTATTTTAGACTCCATGCAGAAATTAATGCAAAAGAAGGAGGCAAAATCTATCTCTGTCAGCGATATCGCAAAAGAAGCAGGAATTGGGAAAGGAAGTATTTACTACTATTTTAAATCCAAAGAACAAATTGTGGATGCAGTGATTGAACGTTCTTATTCCGATGCGATCAAAAAAGCCGAGGAACTGGTGCGAAATCCAGAACTGGATGCACAGACGAAAATGGAGATTATCTTTCGGACCTGCCGGGATTCCTCCATAGAACTCTCACGGCAGGAGGCCGGAAGCTATCTGGAGCTGCAGCAGAGCGCCCTGCTCCATCAGCAGTATATCTATATCATGATCCGCAACCTCCGGCCTATACTGGCCGACATTATCCGGCAGGGGAATCAGGAGGGCACGATCATCTGCAAGTCGCCGGATGAAGTGGCGGAGATCGTCCTGATCATCCTGACCATAAAATTTGACAGGTATCTGTCCAACTCTGACGCCCGGCAGACCCAAAAGACACTGGATGCGTTTACCTATATGTTAGAGACAAGCTTCCATATTGAAAAAGGCAGGCTGGATTATATCTGGGCGGAGTAAAGAAACCAAATGAAAAATACACAATCCAAAAAGTATGAAGCAGGATCCTTTGTACTGTTTTCCTTTTTCGATTCTATTTTTTTTACAACGTATACAGGAAATCCGACAGGGAACGGTTCCCGTGATCTTCCTGTAGTTCCTGATGCATTGCACAAAGGAGGACAACATCCATGAACAGCAAAAAAAATTCCTATTTCTCCATACTGGATACCGAAAACATGTTTGAAGATCCTGAACATCGCAGCCGATTTAAGGAGCTCCTTGACTGCTATGCAGATTTTCCTTTTTTTACAAAGGGGCTCTGCAAATGCATGTACCTTTCCGCCTGGGATGAGGAACATTTCTGCATCATGCTGGAAATCCTCACCGATATGAGCCTTGGCAAAGACGCCACGACCCGTGAAATGCGCGTCAAAGGAGAAGCACTCGTGGAAGAGCATCCAGACGCCGAGTATTATGTGTATCAGCTTTCCAACGCCTTCCTGGACGGCGTCCCTTACAGGCTGCCAAAAGACGCCGAACTTCCGCCGGATATCATGCATATCATTTCCCGCGGTTTACGGGCCTCAGAACTGATTGACCAGATCTAAGCCGCCGCTGACACCCGCCTGCTTTCCCATGGTTCTTTTGCTCTCAAAATATATGAAGGGGCTTTCCAAAGCCCCTCTTCCCCTTTGATTTAAACCAGATTGTGCGGTCCAAATCCTTTCGGCAGCAGTTCCTTTAATGTAAATATCTCATACTTCTCTTTGCTGACCGCCAGAATAATCCGGAATGTATCCGGATCACAGAATTCCATCATGACCTGCCTGCATACGCCGCAGGGCGCCGCATAGTCTGTCAGCACGCCATTTTTCCCTCCCACGATACAGATCGCGCAGAACTTGCGCTCCCCTTCACTGACCGCCTTAAAAAAGGCGGTACGCTCCGCACAGTTTGTAGGGCTGTAAGCGGCATTTTCGATATTGCACCCTGTATAAAGTTTTCCGCCTTCTGTCAAAAGGGCGGCTCCTACCCGAAAGCCTGAATAAGGCGCATAGGAATAAGAAAGCTGCCCGATTGCCGCTTCAATCATTTCTTCTGCAAGTTTTTTATCCATCTTTTCGTGTACCTCCTGTATAAGCACTCCTTCCGCCCGGCCTGTATGGCCTCCAGACGCTGTCCCCAAAGAAATGCTTCTGCAAAGATTTGCCTCAGCCTTTTCCCTGATCTTCTTTGATCAGGATGCGCACGGCTTCCACCGCGGCCTGGACCGCCATATCCGTATCATGTACCACCGGATTCTCCAGCCCCAGCAGTTCCCGCTCCTGATTTGCCACCACAAGAAAGCAGGAACCTGTCCGCACATGCAGATGGCTTGCTACAACAAACAACGCCGCTGATTCCATCTCCGAGGCAAGGCATCCAAGCCGTTTCCATGCCTCCCACTTATTCATCAATTCATAACTCACCGGTTTCGTTTCCGGCTCATGCTGCCCGTAAAAAGCATCCTTGCATTGTACCACGCCTACATGGAAAGGATACCCCTTTTTCTTCACCGCAGCCACCAGCGCATTGGTTACGGAAAGATCCGCCACCGCCGGAAATTCAATGGGTGCGTATTCTTTACTCGTCCCCTCCATGCGGATTGCCCCGGTCGCCACCACCACGTCGCCGCTCTTCACCTCTGTCTGCATACCGCCGCAGGTCCCGATCCTGACAAACGTATCCGCTTTACAGCGATACAATTCTTCCATGGCAATGGATGCGGAAGGCCCTCCGATCCCTGTCGAGGTTACACTCACTTTTACACCGTCCAGAGTACCGGTGTAAGTCACGTATTCCCTGTTGTCGGCAATCAAAACCGGGTGATCGAAATACTGCGCAATTTTCTTACATCTTTTCGGATCCCCCGGCAGGATGACATAACGGCCTACTTCCCCCTCTGCCACCTGGATATGATATTGCCTGCTTGCATCCTCCGAATAATTTTTCAAAGCCATTCCTCCTTTTTCTATAAAAAAGCATCTTTCTTTTGCCGTATTTTATCAAATATGCATACCTTATTCAACAGGTTTTTGTATACTTTTACCAACAAATCACTTTTCAAATAAGATTGCCCCCAATTCTATATCTTTCCATGAAAAATACGCTTTTCCATTTTTAACCCCTTCTTCATATGTCACCCGAAAATGGTTCATCATTAATTCCCTGCCATCCTCCAGAGTGATTTTATTATACGATTTTGCGGCATTGCTCATCTCCTCCTTGTCCGCATCAGGATGTTTGATTTCATAGTCCATACAGCGTTTCGCAAAATTCTGGATATCTACGGTTACCGCCTCTCCTGTCCCCCGGTCAATGAACCGGAACCTGGAAAAATCGACTTCTGTCCCCTCTCCGCCCATTTCATCATAACGGCTGTCCTGATTCAGCATGGACATTTTCCGGTAACCGCTAACATCCAGATTCCCGACCAACTGACAGCAGTGGACATAATGGGTATCATAGTTTGTCTGGCCGATTTCATCTCCGTACTGGTTTGCCATCTCTTCTACCGCCTCAATACCGGAAATATCGCAGGCTGCTGCTATATCCTTCACCGCCTCCTGCCCTGAAAGATATTTCCAGGAACCCGTCAGACGTTCATACTCCAGATTGGACAGATTCTGTCCGTCCTTTGCCGCCCGGGAATATTGTCTGAGATAAAAAAGCTGCCACGAATTAGAAAGACTGTACATATTGATTCCCGGAACATACACCGAAACCACAACGAGCAGGCAGAAAAACAACAGTATTTTTTCACGCTGCCCTTTGAAAAAATGCCATATCAGAAGAGTGCCCATTTCAAACACAATCAGCATCATGCCCAGATAACGGTTGGTGGTCATCCCATATTGCCATATCCTTACGCCCATAGAATACACCTGCAGACAAATCAACGGTGCAAAGAGATACGGCATCGCATGAATCAGGCGTGAATAAACGGTTCCCTCATCGTCATAAGAGGCCATAATCCAGACAGGCATCCCAAGGCAGAACAGCGCCGACAGGATGGAAAATATTTCATTGGAAGGAATCTCCCATAAAATCACAATTTTCAAAATATAAAGGTACACAATCACCATCGCACAGATTGTCAGCGCCGTCAGGACATATTTTACAATCATGCGCGCAAACGGCCCCGGCTCACTTTTCATATCATTCAGCGCCGCAATACCGTTGGGCGCCAGATAAAGCCCTGTTATCAGAATACTGCCTGCAAGATCCGGATAAAAGCTGCTGTCCTCTAAAAACAGGATGCTGAAAATTCCGATTACAATGGATACGCCTGTAATCAAAATGATATATACGATAAAATTCTGAAACATATTTGAGAAAACTTTCAGCACATATTTTTCAAACCGCAGCCCGCTCTTTTGAAAGCAGCAGTAAACCGCAGCCCCAAGCAAAAGCAGGATATAGCCGCCCATAAACCTGCCGGCGGCCTGGGACAGCCGCGCGCCTGAAATCTCTGCAATCTGTACGGTTGCATCCAGTTCTGAAAAGAACGTAAAACCTCCCGCTGCCAGCGCCGCGCCCACAAAGCCGAAAATTTTCGCCTTTTTGTTTCCTCCAAAGTACGTTTCCACAAATAGAGAAGCAGTACAGAAAAGAATCAGTACATGATACACTGCAAACTCATCCAGAAAGAAGGATGGTTCATACCCGTAGGGCAGCATGGACGAGACGGCTCCATATACGGTAAGCAGCACAATTCCTGTAATGGTGATTTTATAATCCGCATAGGACATTTTCAGTTTCCTGATAAATTTCTGTATCTGTTCCTGTATGATTCTCATGCCCCTGCCCCTCGTTTTTGTTTCTTCTGCACAGACAGAAGCTTGTCAAGATACACGGATTTGAACTGCCTGCTGGCCAAAGCCTGCTTCAACGGCGGAAGCTTTAAGATGGTTCCGAACACCGCCGCCATTGCCCGGTGGTTTGCAAATGCCTGATTATCAAAAACCAGATTCTGCAGCGTCCCCTTTTCAACTGCCTGCAGCACAAACCGGTGGGTGCTGTTTACCGGCGTGATTACCTGCACCGGACGGTGTTCCAATGCGATTGCGTCCGCAGGGCAGTTCCGCGCACAGACGCCGCAGCCAAGACAAATCTCCCTGTCGATCACCGGCTGTTTGCGTCCCTCAGCCTCCCCCTCCTGCCCTTTCTCTTCCATGGCGATGGCCAGAATCGGGCATACCTTTGCGCACTTCCCGCATCCCATACAGTTCTCCAAAGATACCCGCGGAATATAGTTCGTGGTGGCAACCGGCTGCATGGGGCTAAAACGCCTTGCTGCCTGCAGCGCTTCACAGCAGCAGCCGCAGCAGTTGCAGATAAACGCAGGATGTTCCCGTACATTTTCCCCGATCTGCACCAGATTCGACGCATAGGAACGCTCCAGCGCGTCTTTTGCCTCTTCTTTGGAAATGAGCCTCGCGTACTCCCCATGTTCTGCCAGAGAGCGCGCCACATTATCAAAGGTCAGGCACACGTCCCAGGGAGCGTCAATCTCACATGGATGGCCCGCATGGTACATTTTATGGCGGCAGTAACAGGTGCCAAGGCCTATATACTGCGCCTCTTCCACAATATGGGTCGCGCGCTCATAGTCCAGAATATGGTTGGTCTTATCATTGGTCAGAACCGGCTCCTGCACAAAGACCCGCCCCAGCCTCGTCTCAGTCACGAAAAACAGATCCTTAACAAAATCTTCCTCCACATTCATGTATTGATAGTATAATTCCGCAAGATATTTCTGATCAATGTCGCCTCTCGTACGCATCAGGGCAAATTCAATAAAGCCTGCCATGGGAGGCGGCATCACGAACTGACGCTGTCCATGGTAATCAGAGTCCACCAGCAAAGCCTTCTCACATAAATGATCCAACAGTTTCTCCGCTTTTGCTTCTGTGGTTCCCCAGATTTTCGCCGCCTTCTTCAATGTAAACGGACGCACCGGAAGGAGCGCTACCCATTTCGCTTCCTTCTCCGTATACAGCACTTGCAGGATCTTATACAATGTATCCGACGGCGGCGCGCCCTGTGTAAACCAGTTAATCCTCTCTTCCAGATTTTTATAGGCATCCCTTGTTGTCAAATGTCCCATGGTTCCTTCCTCCTGTAAATCATTTTCCAGTTCCTGACAAGTATACCCCAAAGGGCATCCCGTAACTTATGCCCTGCGGGGCAGGCGGACTTCGTCCGTTAATGTATACCCCAAAGGGCATCCCGTAATTCAGGCCCCTGCGGGGCGAGCGGACTTCGTCCGTTAATGTATACCCCAAAGGGCATCCCGCAATTCAGGCCCCTGCGGGGCAGGCGGACTTCGTCCGTTAATGTATAGTATACAATAAAAGCCCCCCGGACACAATCCGTGCCGGGAGGCAAATTATTTTTTATCCGCACATGACCACGACTTTTTCGGGCGTGGTCTGGGGAGGAATGCTTCGGGTGGTTGCCGTATAAAACACCAGAAGCGTCCGTCCGCCGATACAACAGGAAAATGGCTGTCCGTTGATGGTCTGCATCCTGGTATTCGGCGCAATATTCAACTGGAGGGAATTATCCTCTGCAAGCAAAGCCCTGTTAAAATAGTTTAGCATAATCTGCTGGTTTCTGTCCAGCACCGCCGCCAGACGGGCGCGGTACCGAGGCGGAAAAATCAACGGGACAGGCTGGCTGCTGTCGTAAAACGCCGCCAGGCGCATTCCCGGGCGGAGCTGCATACAGTCAATCACCCATGTCTGTTCATCGACAATAAAATTCACAACTCCTTCTTCCGCACGGATCGTGAGCATCCTGCTGCAGCAGTCGCTGTCTGTTATATTGACGATTGTGCCGATGACCGGCGTCAGATTTTCATAGTTCATAAGAATCCCATCTTCTGCTATACTGCGGGCTTTCGGCCACTGGGGTAAATAAAAATTCCAGGAGCCTGCCGCCCATATAGCCGCTGCCTTTTCTTTTAAAGTATGCCGGTACTTTATAAAGGGTTCCCTGATTCTTTCTCACCTACGCAGCCCATACCGCACATACGGCATCCAAACCAATCATGCGCTGGCCGGAAGGTTATAAATCCACCTCATCCAAATAGGGGTTCTTCACTTCGTGGAACCGCTCTTCCTCCACTGCCTCCGCGATTGCCGGATCGATCGGCATCCGGCCCAGCACCGGGACACCCAGTTCCTTTGCAATCTCATCAATATGGCTCTCTCCAAACACTTTAAGTTCTTTTCCGCAATCCGGGCATTTCACATAGCTGTAATTCTCCACAATGCCCAGTACCGGGATATTCATCTGTTTTGCCATGTTATATGCTTTTTTTACAATCATTTGTACCAGATCCTGAGGGGAGGTCACGATTACGACCCCGTCCACCGGGAGGGACTGGAATACGGTAAGCGGAACATCCCCGGTTCCGGGAGGCATATCCACCAGAAGATAATCCAGGTCGTCCCAGATCACATCTGTCCAGAACTGGGTTACCACGCCCGCAATGATAGGCCCGCGCCAGATGACCGGCGCGTCTTCCTCTTCCAGAAGCAGGTTCACGGACATAATCCTGGTGCCATCCTTTGCAATGCTCGGGAAAATGCCCTCTTCACTTGCTTTTGCCTTCTCGTGGATACCATACATCTTCGGGATGGACGGGCCTGTGATGTCTGCATCCAGTATTCCCACATTGTATCCCTTTTCCTTCATCATACGCGCAAGAGACGCCGTAACCAGAGATTTTCCGACGCCGCCCTTTCCGCTGATGACCCCGATCACCTTTTTAACATGGGAGTAAGCGTTGGCCGGCGCCCTTAAATCTTCTTTTTTGCTTTCACAGCTCCCGGCATGCGCACACCCGGCACAGGATTCTTCCGTACATCCACTGTTATTTACTTCTTCTGCCATATCTCTTACCTGCACTTTCTTTTATTTTTCCTATCCATTCTTTCAGAGGCCGTCCTGAAATAATTTTCAATTTCAGCTTATCTAAATAAACATTTATTTCATGACCGTTCCCTGACAAAGATTCCTGAAACCGCCGTCCCCGGAAAGCATAGCCTCCTATCAGCCGGAGCTTCGCAGAACCTGTCAACTATTATAACAGAAATTTTGTATAGAAACACCCTTTTCTTTCAATTTTACATCGGTTTGCCTCCCAAACAAAAACAAAGGCTTCCCGATTCCCCGGAAAGCCCTGTCCCCCGCCATTAATCAACGGTAATGATTTCTTTTTTGTTGTAAGAGCCGCAAGCCTTGCATACTCTGTGAGGCATCATAAGCTCTCCGCACTTACTGCACTTCACCAGATTGGGAGCGCTCATCTTCCAGTTTGCTCTTCTCTTATCTCTTCTTGCTTTTGAAGATTTATTCTTTGGACAGATTGACATCGGTTACACCTCCTTAAACTCCTTTGAATGTTCATAAATTCTGAAATAACTCACGGACAACCGCCATCCTTGGGTCAAGTCCTGTGTCTTCACAGCCACAGTTCCTTTCATTCAGGTTCTGGCCGCAGATGCTGCAGATGCCCTTACAATCTTCCCTGCAAAGAACTTTTGTCGGCCATCCTGTCAATATCTCGTGAAAAAGCATGTCATCCACGTCAAGATGGTATCCGTCAATAAAGCCGGATTCGTCAAATCCCTCTTTTAATTCTGCATCGGAACACCCCAAATCTACATATCTTGTGATATGCAGCGGAAATTCATACTCCACATCCTCCAGGCAGCGGTCACAGGGAATCAGGACGATAAGCTTCGTATCCGTCCGGATCTCCAATTCCCTGCCTTTCAAATGTGTAACAGCCACATGAACCGGTCCCTTCCGAATAACCGGATATGTCCCGAACTTCAGCCGGACAGATTCCAGATCCGGCGTCACAGTCACGTCTACAGGCTTATGCTGTTCTGACAATACATCTGACAGATTGATCAACATCGCTGTTACTCCTATTCATACCTAAATCATTATATCACGAGAAATCTGTTTGTCAACCAAAAAATAATCTGATTGCTTCTTAATTTTTCTTATTTATTCCAGTTCACGGCCTGACCGACCGGGAACTGGAACTCTTATTTTACAAGCGCCACGGTCTCCCTTGCGATCGCCAGCTCTTCATTTGTCGGTACGACCAGTACTCTGACCCTGGAATCCGGTGTGGAGATGATGACCTCCTCGCCGCGTTTTGCATTTGCCTCTTTGTCAATCTCAATGCCAAGGTACTGCAGGTATCCGCAGATCCTCTCACGCATGGAACCGTCATTTTCACCGATGCCTGCGGTAAATACGATATTGTCCACGCCGTTCATTGCGGCTGCATAAGCGCCCACATATTTTGCGACTCTGTAACCGAATACTTCCAGAGCAATCTGCGCAGGCTTTTTCCCTTCTTCCGCTGCCGCCGCCAGATCACGGAAATCGCTGGACACGCCGTCTGACAGGCCGTATACGCCGGATTCTTTGTTCAGCATCTTCATCAGGCCCGCAACATCCAGCCCTTCTTTCTTTGCAATAAACTCCAGAATCGCCGGATCAATGTCGCCGGAACGGGTTCCCATTACCAGGCCTTCCAACGGGGTCAGCCCCATGGAGGTATCCACGGACTTGCCGTTTAGGACTGCACAGATGCTGGCGCCGTTTCCAAGATGGCACACAATGGTCTTTGTCGCATCATAAGGAACCCCTACGATCTCCGCCACCCTCTTCGATACAAAACTGTGGCTTGTCCCGTGGAAACCGTAACGTCTTACTTTATATTTGTCATAGTATGCATAGGGAAGCCCGTACATATATGCCTTCTCCGGCATGGTCTGATGGAATGCCGTGTCAAACACGCCCACCATCGGAGTACCGGGCATCAGCTTCTCGCATGCATTGATCCCGATCAGGTTGGCAGGATTGTGCAGCGGTGCAAGGTCATTGCACTCCTCAACCGCCTTCTTCATCTCTTCTGTAATGACTGCGGAAGAAGCAAATTTCTCACCGCCATGTACCACACGGTGGCCTACCGCGCCAATCTCATCCAAACTCTTTACAACGCCGGTCTCTGGATCGGTCAGTGCGTCGATCACAAACTGGATCGCCTCTGTATGGGTAGGCATTGCCTTGTCGGATTTTACTTTTTCGCCGCCTGCCGGCTGATAGGTCAGGCTCCCGTCAATCCCGATCCTCTCGCAAAGGCCTTTTGCCAGAACCTCCTCGGAATCAGAATTGATCAACTGGAATTTTAAAGAAGAGCTTCCACAATTTATAACTAATACATTCATTTGTTCATGTTCCTCCTGATATTGTGTTCTGCTGTGATTCAGGAACTGCCATAAAGTAATTCTTCTCTGGCCTGTCTGATTCCTGGCCAAAATGCAACGTTATTTCCATACAATTCCCAAATCCCTGTAAATGCATTTTAACCCTGTGCCTGTACTGCTGTGATTGCAACAACGCCCTCGATATCCTCTGCGCTGCATCCGCGGGACAGATCGTTGACCGGAGCTGCGATTCCCTGTGTAAGCGGCCCGTAAGCTTCTGCATTAGCCAGCCTCTGCGCCAGCTTGTATCCGATATTTCCCGCATCCAGATCCGGGAAGATCAATACATTGGCATGTCCTGCTACCGTGCTGCCCGGCGCCTTGGACTCTCCCACAGAGGGAACAATGGCTGCGTCAAGCTGCAGTTCCCCGTCCAGTTTCAGATCCGGCGCCAGTTCCTTTGCGATTCTGGTTGCCTCTACCACCTTGTCCACATCCGCATGCTTTGCGCTCCCCTTTGTAGAGTGGGAAAGCATGGCAACGACAGGTTCCTTTCCGGTCAGGACCTGGAAGGATGCCGCTGATGATACCGCAATATTCGCCAGTTCCTCTGAATTTGGATTCTGTACCAGCCCGGAATCTCCGAAGATAAATGTGCCGTCAGCGCCCTTATCGCAGTTCGGAACCACGATCACGAAAAATGCAGAAACAAGCTTTGTACCCGGTTTCGTCTTCAGGATCTGCAGGCATGGGCGCAGAGTATCCGCGGTAGAATGACATGCGCCTGATACCATGCCGTCAGCGTCGCCCATCTTCACCATCATCACTCCGTAGTACAGATAATTGTTCAGAAGGATATCCTTTGCCTGCTCTTCGGTCATACCCTTTTTCTGCCTTAATTCTACCAGCTTTGCGATATATCCCTCTGTCTTGTCGCTGGTCGCAGGATCAACAATAACTGCCCCTGAAATATCGTATCCGGCTCCCGTCTTTTCAATCTGCTCTTTGTTCCCTACCAGGACAAGCTTCGCTGTCCCTTCCTTCAAAACCGCCTCCGCGGCCTTGTAGGTCCTCTCGTCTTCTGTCTCCGGAAGAACGATCGTCTTAATGTTTGATTTTGCCCTTGCTTTGATTTCATCAATAAATCCCATAATTAAAAGCCACCTTTCATTTTTCTACATATGATTATAACGCAAACGTTTTTTGTATACAAGATATTTCCATGTCTATTTTTTAATACAATACGATGAACATTACGATTCACGGCCTGGCCGGAGACGAATTGCAGCCTGTTGACTACTCCCCCAGATGGAAAAACGCCGTCACGATTGTAAAATACATTAATATCGTGCAGGTATCCATAATGGTGGAAATCAGCGGAGCCGCCATGATGGCCGGATCCACCCCGATTTTTTTCGCCAGGAGCGGCAGCGTGCAGCCGATACATTTTGCCATGGCCACCACGGCGATCATCGTAATGCCCAATGCCAACGCAAGCATCACGTCCTGATCGTACATCAGATAAATGCGGACTCCGTTGACGATGGCAAGCAGGATTCCCACCACGCATGCCACCCGTATTTCTTTAAAAATAACCCGAAAGAAATCCCGAAATTCAATCTCCCCGACCGCCAGCCCCCGAATGACCATGGTAGAACTCTGGGAGCCGCAGTTTCCGCTGGTTCCCATGAGCATGGGAATAAAGGTGATGAGCACAGGCATCACGGACATGGCTTCTTCATAATGCCCCAGGATCTCCCCTGTCACGGTGGCGGAAAGCATCAGGAGCATAAGCCACAGGGTACGGTTTTTTGCATGGCGGAATACGGAAGTCCCAAAATAAGAGTCCTCGTTGGGGCTGACGCCGGCCATGATACTGATATCTTCTGTCGTCTCATCCTGCAGGACGTACATCGCATCGTCTACCGTTACAATCCCCACAAGGCAGTTCTCATGGTCAATGATCGGCATGGCGATCAGTCCGTATTTCCGGATGGCAGAAGCAACCTCCTCCCGGTCGTCCAGCGTTTTTGCGCAGAGCACGTTCTCATCCATAATCTCTTCAATGAGTCTGGATTCTCCGGCAGTCAGCAGGTCTTTCACATCCACCACTCCGATGAGCCGCTTTTTTTCCGTGATATAGCAGGTGTAGATCGTCTCTCTGTTAATCCCGACCTGACGTATTTTCAAAATGGCCTCCTCTACGGTCATCTCTTTGCGCAGGCTGACATAGTCTACATTCATAATACTGCCCGCGCTGTCTTCCGGATACTGGAGCAGGGCGTTGATTTTTTTTCTTGTTTCCTCATCCGTCACCAGCAGCAGACGATCCACCACATTGGCAGGCATCTCCTCCAGCACGTCCACCGTATCGTCCACGTACATCTCATCCATGACTTCTTCCAGCTCAGAGTCCGTCAGCGTGTTAATCAGGTATTCGCGCATATCACTGTTCATATCCGTAAAAACGTCCGCCGCCTCTTCCTTGGCGAGAAGACGGAAGATCAGGATCATCTGTTTTTTGCTGATGTCTTCCAGCACTTCGACAATATCCACAGGATGCACGGTTTCCAGCAGTTCTTTTAATTCCTTGAACTTCCGTTCCTCAAGCAATGCCAGTATCTGTTCTTTCGTCATTCCATGCACCCTCTTTCTAATCAGCCTGCATCGCAGACTGATTGTCTGCCAACTACTTTTTATACCCAAAAACATCTTTAGAATGCTTTTTTCTACTTTTTATAGTATAATGGTTCTTAAAAGGATATACAAGGAGTTTCTCATGAAAATTGTCGGTTTAATCACAGAATACAACCCATTCCATAATGGGCATCAATACCATATACAGACAGCGAAAGAGGTCACAGGGGCAGATTTAGCGGTCGTGATTATGAGCGGCGACTACGTACAAAGGGGCGTCTCCGCCATCATGCCCAAGCGGCTGCGTGCCGAGATGGCCCTCAAATGCGGTGCGGCAGCCGTATTTGAACTGCCTGTATGCTATGCCACGGGCAGCGCGGAATTGTTTGCTTTTGGCGCCGTCTCTTTTCTCGATCAGCTTGGGATTGTAGATTCCCTCTGCTTTGGAAGTGAATGCAGCGACCTGGAAGGACTTGAAAAAGTGGCGGACATCCTGTTGGAAGAGCCGAAAGAATACCAGGCCCATTTAAAGGCCTGCCTGAAAAATGGAATGTCCTTTCCCTCTGCCAGAGAAGAAGCCCTCGCATCCTATATGAAAACAGCGGATTATTCGTTCCTGCTCCATGACCCTAACAACATCCTTGGAATTGAATACCTGAAAGCGCTGAAAAAACTGGGCAGCCGCATCCGTCCCTATACCATCCGCCGCAAGGGTTCCCATTATCATGACCAGGATTTAAAATCCTCCTTCGGCTCCGCCTCTGCCATCCGCTCCCTGCTTGCTTATTCCGGTTCTGCACTAAGCGGCGTTTCCCCTGTGAGGACCTTTGAGAATACTTCTTTTGTAAATATATTAGGGGAGCTGGAGGAACAGGTGCCTGATAGCTGCCTGGAACTTTTAAAGGATTACCACAGGGTAAAATATCCGATCTATCAGAATGATTTTTCCCTGATTTTAAAGTACAAGCTGTTAAATAAACGGCCGGACACACTGCCCCGCTATATGGACGTGTCAAACGAGCTTGCCAACCGCATCTTCGGGCAGCTCAACAATTATTTTAATTACAAGCAGTTCTGCGAACTTCTGAAAACAAGAGAGGTGACCCAGACCCGGATCAACCGCGCGCTGCTCCACATCATGCTGGGCATCAAAAAAAATGCGGTGAATGAATATCTGGAAAAAGGCCCCCACTTTTATGCCCGCCTTCTCGGATTCCGCAGAGACTGTGCCAGAGTCATTTCCTCTGTCGCAAAAAAAAGCCCGCTTCCGCTGCTTACCAAACCTTATGAGGACGAAAGCTTAAAACCCCCGGGCAGAAAAATGCTGACCCACGACATCCTTGCCTCCAACCTGTACACATCTGTTGTCACAGATAAATATAAAACCGCTTTTGAAAATGAATATCATCAGCCAATCTTGAAGATATCATGATGAAAGCCCTCAAAAAGACAAGCCCCCACAGACATACAAAACCGGTCTGCCGGGGGCTTTGCGCGGCAGATTTCAGTATCAGCCTTCACATTACCGGTCAAATCCAGATTTTCGTATTTGTCATCCAGAAAGGATACATCCATTATGAAATCCCCTGTTTCATCCGAAAGAATAAATATAGTAACTTTTCAGAATACCGGCTGCAGATAAGGAGGCGCCTTATGGATCAATGTACCTGCTACCATTCCACCACAGAATATCATACCATCCGTCCTTTGGCGGAACAGTTTTCTCCGGCCCTGGACCAACAGATCCGGGAAAAATTTCCGTCCGTAAAGCCCATGAATGAAAAGCCGCTGGCCATTTCAAAACACGCGCCCACGGCGCCGCTTCCGGAGCGAAAGCCGATGGTGTTCACACATTTAAGGGTGACAGAATATGAGTACAATACCGGATATGCCAGAATTGACAATGCGATCATCGATGCTTTGAGAGGCCAGAGCCAGGAAGTGAAGGACAATGTATACGACCTCATCCGAAAGGATCTTCTTCCCAACAATGTTCACGGGCTTTCGGAGGACGACAGGCTGGCGCTGATCAGCCTGGGCGTGGAGAAGGCGCAGTATCTTGCGGATCAGTTCATGGACGACAGGACCAAAGCATCCTTCATGGAAGCCATCCGTTCTACCGCCAGAATCGGCGCCGCAGGAAAGCGCGTCGGGACATGCGATATGGAGTACAATGTGAAAAAAGCATACGCTACCGACGGATATAACCGAATCCGTGAAGATATCCTGAATGAGCTTCTGTTTTCCATGGAAAAAGACGATCCCGAAGCATTTGCGGAATATAAAAAGAAATCCGGCGGGAACGCCGCCCTCTTTGCTATGGAATGGCTGATCCATGGTAATTTTAACCTGCTCAACGCCAATAAGCCAAAGTATAGGAAGCATCAGGATGAACAGTACAAAAAGCTGAACGAAGGAAAGCTGGACAATACATTTTCCGGGGCGGACACTTCCAATAAAAAGAATTTTCTGGCGGCACTGTCAGAAAAACTACAGGCCGGCCAGGCGTTGCAGGCCAGCTTCTTTCTGGAACGGATAGCAAGAATGGCAGAAGCGCCGGACAATTATCTGTACAGCAACAGAATCGTTTTGTGGACGCGGGGATAAGGACTCAATCGAATTACCTGATGGAACCCCACAGGGAAAAAACGGATTCCAGCAAACCAAACCCATTCTTCATTACGGCATCCTTCTATACTATGTTCGCACTTGACGTAAACACTTCCTATTGCTAAAATACAGTTGTCGAAAAATGAAAGAATGGAGAGCATCATGCACATTACAACAATTTTTATCTGGTTCATGCTATATAGTATCCTTGGATGGATCTATGAAACAATTTACTGCAGTGTCAAGACTTTAAAGTGGGACAACCGGGGCATGCTCATCGGACCCTACTGCCCCATCTACGGGGTAGGCGCCGTACTGGATGTACTGGTCTGCGGCGGGCTTCCGAATTACGGCGCGGTATTCCTTACTTGCATGCTTGGTTCCGCGGTTCTGGAATATTCTACTTCTTATGCCACTGAAAAGCTGTTCCACGCGGTATGGTGGGATTACAGTAATCTGCCCCTGAATATCAGGGGGCGGATCTGCCTGCCCTGCTCCCTTGGATTCGGCGCTGCCGGGCTGATTGTACTAAATGGCATCCACCCTTACATAGAACGGGTCACCGACCTGATCCCACTGTGCTGGCAGGAACCTTCCGCACTGCTTTTGATGGCTGTTTTTGCGGCGGACTGCGCGCTGACCGCGGATTCATTGATCGCACTGAATGTAAAACTGGAGTCGACTTTGAATGCGATTGATTCCCAGATTTCAGAAAAGTACGACGCGTTTATTGAAACCACAAAACAGAACCTGTCGGAAGGGCTGGAGACTTTAAAAGAAAAAGTATCTCTGGAAGAATTCCGGGAACGCAGGATGATGGAAGAATTGAAGAATACGCTTTCTACCATGAACTGGAACCAGACCCGGGCGCTTCGTTCCTCCGTATCCTTCCGGCAGACGAGATACAGTGAACTGGGGAGCAGGATGAAAAAACATCTGCCCACATTCCACGGAAAAAAGAACCGGTAAACGATGAACCATATCCCGGAGCGCGTTTCATTTTGCAGAAAAGCGATATCATAAGTGATTTCAGAACCGTTCCAAAGCATGCTGTTCTCCAGGAAAGGCAGATATCATGAGATTGACGAAAAGAGAACTGTCGGAAATCCGAAATCATCTTCATGGGCTGAACCTGACAAAGGAGGCGGAGCTTATGAAGCATTTTATCCAGCACGGGCGCATCTCGACCTATGAGCATGCAGCCAGTGTCACGCGCTTAAGCTTTTATCTCAACCGCCGGCTCCGCCTCGGCGCTTCCGATCCAGAACTGGTGCGTGGCGCATTCCTGCATGATTTTTATCTGTATGACTGGCATGACAGCGCTTCCCACAAGCGCCTGCACGGATTTCATCATCCCGTGGTCGCCCTCAAAAACGCCATGCAGCGCTATGCCTTATCCCCGGTGGAACAGAATATCATCAAAAGCCATATGTGGCCGCTGACTCTGTTCTCCGTCCCCAAATGCCGGGCTGCCGTAATCGTCTGCCTGGCAGATAAAATCTGTTCCGCCTATGAGACGGTTGTGCGAAAGAGGAGTTTCCCCTGCTGATTGTGGATATAACAAAGGGTGTAAGACTTTCCATGTGCAGGAAAGCTTTACACCCTTTCCTGTTGCAAAAACCGGAAAAGAAGCAGGCGAATCCCACAACGGCTCAGACTTTCTTCGTACAGGTTACCGCCATGGATCCCGGCCCGATATGGCAGGCAACACTCAAAGAAAGCGGGTTCTCCATGATCTCATATCCCGGAAAACGGTCGTGGATCTCTGCTTTCCATTCCGCCGCTTCCTCCCTGCCGCAGGTATAGGCCATCCCAAGAGTCAGTTTGGACTCCTTCCCTGCAAACCGTTCCTTCATATCCTTCTCAATGGCCTGCAGCATCGTCCGCTTTGCGGCCTTCCAGCCGCGCACCTTTGCATACGCGTCCAGCTTCTCCCCCTGAATCTGCAGTACGGGCTTTAAGTTCAGCACCGTGCCTAAAGCAGCGGCAGCAGGCGTGATCCTTCCGCCTTTTTTGAGATATTTCAACGTATCCACCGTAATATAAATGGTGGATTCGAATTTTTCCTTTTCCAGAATCTCCCGGATCTCCGCCGCTGATTTCCCGGCGTCGCGCAGAGCCATGGCGTCTATGACGGACTGCTCCTGCGTCACCGAAATCCGCTGGTTATTTACCACCTGTACCCGCCCGTCATAGTCCGCTGCCAGTGAAACCGCCGTCTCGCAGGAACTGCTCAGCCCACTGGACATCGGGATGTGTACCAGTTCGTCATGATCCTCTAAAATCTTGTCCCACAGGTCAATGACATCCCCGGGCGACGGCTGGGATGTGGAGATATCCGCATCCTCCCCAAGCCTTTTATAAAATTCCTCCTGCGTCAGCGTGATATCCTCCAGAAAAAGCTCACCATTGATATAGAAAGGCATGGGGAGTACATAGATTCCCATCTCCTTCCCCTTTGCCTGTGTAATTCCACTGTTACTGTCTGTTACAATCGCTATTTTACTCATATATGATCTCCTGCTGATTTTTATTCCCGCGAAGCAACGAGCCTGATGGACATGTGTTTGTATGTCCATTTGGCGACTGCCACGAAGGTCAAATACCCCGCAGCCCGCTGCGCTGGAAATTTGATGCCCCGTCGCTTGCTGCGGGGTATTTGACCCGTCTCTTCCGCCCGCATGGCTCAATTCTTAAAGCTGTGGATGGGCGCCGGGATCCGGCCCTTCCGGCTGATGAATGCCTCACATCCAAATTCATTCACCGGAATGATCGGCGCATAGCCCAACAGCCCGCCAAACTCCGCCGTCTCTCCCACATCCTTGCCGATCACAGGGATCAGGCGGACAGCCGTAGTCTTCTGGTTCACCATGCCGATCGCCATCTCATCCGCGATGATCCCGGCAATGGTGCTTGCCTTTGTCCTGCCCGGAATGGCGATCATGTCCAGTCCCACGGAGCAGACGCAGGTCATGGCCTCCAGTTTTTCCAGAGTCAGGGAACCCAGATTGACCGCATCGATCATCCCCTGATCCTCGCTCACCGGGATAAACGCGCCGCTTAAACCGCCCACATAGGAGGAAGCCATCACGCCGCCTTTTTTCACCTGATCGTTGAGCATTGCCAGAGCTGCCGTAGTGCCCGGCGCACCCACCCGTTGGAGGCCGATTTCTTCCAAAATCTCTGCCACGCTGTCTCCGATTGCCGGAGTAGGCGCCAGAGACAGATCCACGATCCCAAAGGGAATCCCCATCCGCACGGATGCCTCGCCTGCCACAAGCTGTCCTACCCTTGTGACCTTGAAGGCCGTCTTTTTGATCGTCTCACACAGTTCTTCGAAGCCTTTGCCCCGGACTTTCTCCAACGCTTTTTTTACAACGCCCGGCCCGCTGACCCCTACATTGATGACTGCGTCCGCTTCCGTGACCCCTAAAAACGCCCCTGCCATAAACGGGTTGTCGTCCGGTGCATTACAGAACACCACCAGCTTTGCGCACCCTAAAGAATCCCTCTCTTTCGTGGCCTCGGCAGTCGCTTTTACGATCTCCCCGCAAAGCCGGACCGCATCCATGTTGATACCCGTCCTGGTAGAACCTACATTGACAGAGCTGCAGATCCTCTCTGTCTTAGCCAGAGCCTGCGGAATAGAGCGGATCAGATATTCTTCACTCTTCGTCATCCCCTTGGACACCAACGCGGAATATCCCCCGATAAAATTCACACCTACCGTCTGTGCCGCCCGGTCCAATGTGCGCGCTACAGTCACGAAATCCTCCGGGCTTTTGCATGCCGCCGAACCGACCAGAGAGATCGGTGTAACGGAAATCCGCTTGTTCACAATGGGAATCCCAAATTCCTTCTCAATATCTTGCCCTGTACTGACCAGATCTTTTGCTACCACGGTAATTTTCTCATAAATCTTCCGGTTCAGTTCTCCCAGATCCGAATCGATACAGTCCAGCAGGCTGATTCCCAATGTAATCGTGCGCACATCCAGATTCTCATGCTCGATCATTTCATTGGTTTCTGAAACTTCATACATATTTATCATATTTTTCAACATTCCTTTCCAGGCACAGGCACGACATGAAAGGGGCTATCGCGCTGCACAGTGCCAGTTTTCTTTCACGCTTTTTTCCCCGCCAGTGATTTACAGCCTGTGCATCTTCTCAAAAATCTCTTCCCGCTGGCAGCGGATGTTGACCCCGATCTCCTGTCCCAGCTTTTCCATCTCGTCACAAATCTGCGTAAACTGCGTGTCCTTTTCCGTCACATCCACAATCATCATCATATTAAAATATCCCTGCACAATGGTCTGGGAAATATCCAGAATATTGATCCCATTCTCCGCAAGATAGGTACACACCTTTGCGATGATCCCCACCGTATCCCTGCCCAATACAGTTACAATACATTTCTTCATATCCCGTGCCTCCTTTTTTATCACATAGGCTCTCGGAATCTCAAAGCCCTATTTTATGCGGCTTCCGAGAGTCGTTTTT
>CATKXE010000038.1 GCA_949840465.1 uncultured Lachnospiraceae bacterium
CCTGGGCATGGCGGACACCTTTTTTGTGGGCAGGATCGGAACCAGTGCAACCGCCGCAGTGGGGGTCGCTTTCCCTGTTATGGCGATCATTCAGGCGCTTGGCTTTTTCTGCGGGCATGGTTCCGGCAACTCGATTTCCAGAAAATTAGGCGCACAGGAAAATGACGCGGCAGAGGAACTTGCCGCCACCGGATTTTTCGGAGGCCTGCTGTTGGGCTGCCTTGTTCTGGCTGCGGGGCTTTTCTTTCTTACGCCCCTGTCACGCATCCTTGGCTCAACCGAGACTATCCTGCCTTATACAAAAGATTATCTTCGGATCATCCTTCTGGGAGCTCCCTATATGGCCGCTCAGTTTGTCCTCAACAACCAGATCCGGTTTCAGGGAAATGCATTCTACGCCATGATAGGCGTGGGGTCTGGCGCCTTGCTGAACATCGTTCTGGATCCCCTCCTGATTTTCGGATTCGGCCTGGGCATTTCCGGCGCCGCGCTTGCCACGGTCATCAGCCAGTTTGTCAGCTTTTTGCTGCTGCTTGGAGGCGTACATTTTTCGGGCTGCATCCCCATCCGCCTGAAAAATGTACGTTTCAACAGGGAGCGCCTTCTTGAGATTGCCGGGGGAGGCCTTCCTTCCCTGTTCCGTCAGGGATTGGGGAGCATCTCCACCATGACGCTTAATATTGCCGCCAATCCATACGGCGATGCCGCAATCGCGGCAATGTCAATCGTCAGCAGGATCTCCATGTTTGCCATCTCTGCCCTGATCGGCTTCGGACAGGGATTTCAGCCTGTCTGCGGGTTCAACTATGGCGCCAGAAAATATGGCCGGGTGAGGGAAGCTTTCTGGTTCTGTGTAAAGGTTGCCACGTTCTTTTTGTTTCTGGTTGCAGTTCTGGGCTTTTTATTCTCAGGACATCTGATCGGTATCTTCCGGGATGATCCGGAAGTAATCCGTATCGGTACTGCCGCACTCAGGTTCCAGTGCGCAACTCTGGTTCTGAACGGCTGGATCATCATGAATAATATGATGACCCAGACTATGGGAAAAACATTTTATGCATCCCTCCTTGCCTCGGCAAGACAGGGGCTGTTCTTTATTCCCATCCTGCTGATACTTCCTCTGTTTCTGGGTCTTACAGGAATCCAGATGGCTCAGGCTGCGGCGGATGTATTTACCATGCTATTGTCCCTGGCCGTCTATCGGCTGGTTATGGAGGAACTGAAAAAAGAAGAAACGGATTCCACTTTGGGAATATCGTAAATTTTATACTTATTTCTGAGATCCTGTGTTATACTGTTGATGATAAGAAAAAAAGAGGGGGAATATTTTATGGAACTGGAAACCAAACCGATTCGCCGCCATTTTTCAAAACTGGGCCTGATGTATTTTCTTGGGACATTGATTCTTTTTGGAGTACAGCTTGCCATAAGCTTTGTGGCAGTCCGGCTGCCCTTTTTGGATCTCTACGACATGGACGTCAGTCTTTTGATATCATCTCTGCCAATGTATTTGATCTCCATGCCGCTGATGTCTTTGTTGATAAAGACCGTACCCGCTTCTCACATTGACAGGCATACGATGACGTTTGGCCAATGGATCTGTGCCTTTGTCATGTGCTATGCGATTATGTATCTGAGCAATCTGGTGGGGGTTGCGATGACGTTTGCCATCGGGCTTGTCAAAGGCTCCAGCGTAGAGAATGCGTTGTTGGATGTGGTCACGGGAATCAGTCCCTGGACCGCCCTTTTTATAATGGTTCTGTGCGCGCCTGTTGCGGAGGAGCTGATCTTCCGCAAGCTTCTCATAGACCGCACCGTAAGATATGGGGAAAAAACCGCGATCCTGTTTTCCGGATTGTTTTTCGGACTGTTCCACGGCAATTTGAACCAGTTTGTCTATGCATTCATGTTGGGGATATTCTTTGGATTTATTTATGTAAAGACAGGAAAGATCCGATATACGGTCGCCATGCATATGTGCGTGAACTTCTTAGGCTCTGTGGCAGGCATGTTTCTGCTGAACGTCTCGGGATATGACGAACTCATGAATGCCAGCGGTGATCCGGAAGTCGTTATGGAGCTTTTATCGGAGCATCTTCCCGGCATACTGCTGATTAGCCTGTATGGCCTGATCATCTTAGTGTTCGTTATCTCGGGAATCATCTGCCTGGCTGTGAATGCAAAGAAAATGAAACTTCGCCCGGCAGAGATCCTGATTCCAAAAGGGAAGTTCCTGTCCACAACAATCCTGAATGTGGGCGTGATTCTTTTTGCACTGTTCTGGATCATCCAGATCATCCTACAGCTGTTGGAATAGTAAATATTCTCCTCTTAATTAGAGGGAAATGGCGAAAATACGCTGAAAATCATTGACTTTCATTATGAAATATGCTATTTTATATAAGTATCATCGATTCCTGTCAATGGTACAGACACAATATTATTTTTTCAATTAATGGAGGGCAACATGATGACAGGTACAGTTAAGTGGTTTAACAACCAAAAAGGTTATGGATTCATCTCTGACTCTGAGGGGAATGATGTATTCGTACATTATTCAGGGATTGTTACCGATGGATTCAAATCTTTAGAAGAAGGCCAGTCTGTTGAGTTCGAAGTGACAGAGGGAGCAAAAGGACCGCAGGCAACAAACGTAGTAAAACTTTAATCAGAATTTCGGATGTACCTTTTAATATATAAATTAGCCTGGAATTAATATTTTAAAAGCAATACAGAAAATGTGATTAAGAAAAGAGATCGGAGTCGAATCCGGTCTCTTTTTTTGAAAGCAGCGTAAACTCTCCCCCCGCAGCTTATGCTTGCTGCGGGGGGATCTGTTTAATGCCCTACATTCAATGTATACGCCTCCGTTGCTTCCCACACATCAAATCCGCTTCCGCGCAGGATATCCACTACCCTTGCCGGGTCGTCACATTTCAGGACGGCAGATGCGTCCTCGCCATTGGCAAATGCATACATGTATTCTACGTTCACTTCGCCTTCCACGATCTGATGCATTGCTTTGGAAAGAGACCCTGTCTCGTGGGGCACGCGCAGCGCCACAACATCTGTCAGCATCGCAGTGATCCCGTTTTCTTTCAATACGGCCCTTCCCTTATTGGGGTCGGATACGATCATGCGCAGCATCCCGTAATCGGATGTATCCGCCAGGCTCAAAGCCACGATATTGACATCATTACTTCCAAGGACCGCAAGCACTTCATCTAAGCGTCCTTCCCTGTTTTCCAAAAACACTGATAATTGTTGAATCGTAATTCCCATCGCGCTTCCCTCCTTTTTACAGTGTCCGGTTGTCAATAACACGGACAGCCTTCCCTTCGCTTCTCTGGATCGTCTTAGGCTCTACCAGCTTCACACGGACAGCCACGCCCAACGCCTGCTTTAACACTGCGGCAATCTTATTTCTCAGCGCATCCAGCTTCCTGATCTCGTCAGAGAACATGCTCTCGTCCACTTCCACCATAACGGTCAGCACATCCAGATTGTTCTCTCTGTCCACGATGAGCATGTAGTGGTTTGCAACTGCCCCGCCCAGGCTCAGCAATGCGGTCTCTACCTGCGTCGGGAATACATTGACGCCGCGGATGACCTTCATATCGTCCGTACGCCCTGTGAACTTGGAGATTCTGGGTGTCGTCCGTCCACACTCGCAGGTATCATAGGTGATGCTGGTCAGATCCTTTGTCCGGTAACGGAGCAAAGGCATTGCTTCCTTTGTCAGTGTGGTAAATACAAGTTCTCCTGTCTCGCCCTCTGCACACGGCTCGTGAGTTGCCGGATTGAGTACTTCCGGATAGAAATAGTCATGGTGGATATGAAGCCCTTTATGGTGGATACAATCCTGTGCCACACCAGGCCCAAGGATCTCACATAAACCATAGATATCAAAGCAGTTGATCTTTAAAATCCCTTCGATCTTCTTGCGCATTTCATTAGTCCACGGCTCTGCCCCATGGATTCCCGCTTTTAACTGCAGGCGATCTACCACGCCTGCCTCCTGCAGGGATTCCGCAAGATACAGCGCATAGGACGGGGTACATGCGAATGCGGTGGCTCCAAAATCTTCCATGCACATCATCTGCCGCTTCGTATTGCCTGCGGACATGGGGATTGCCATCGCGCCCAATGCTTTTGCGCCGTAATCCAATCCAAGCCCTCCGGTGAACAGTCCGTACCCATAACATACATGGATAATATCGTCTGCCGTCAGCCCTGCCATAGTCAGGCATCTTGCCACACATTCTCCCCACAGATCCGCATCATTCTGCGTATAGGGCACAACGGTCAGCTTTCCGGTGGTGCCGGACGTCCCCTGCACGCGCGCCACCTGACGCTTTGGAACCGCCAGAAGGCCGAACGGATAGTTATCCCTTAAGTCTTCCTTTGTGGTAAACGGCAACTTCCCGATATCCTCCACTCCCTTGATATCCCCGGGTTCCACCCCGGACTCTTTCATCTTGTTGTGATAAAAATCAACATTTTCATACACCTTTTTCACGATTTTTACCAGACGTTCGCTCTGTATGGAAGCCATCTCATCCCTGCTCATGCATTCCATTTTCGGGTCTCTGATTCGTTCCACCCAGTTTTCTAACGATATTCCTGCCATCTGTTTTATGCTCCTTTTTTGATTGATAACGATTCAGGACAACAGGCCGTATGCCCTGCCTGCCGTTGCAAAACCGCTCCTTTTTCTTTTATAATTCTTCGTCGTCCACCAGAAGAATTCCTGCTTCTTTTAACACGCCCCTGGCCTTCTCATTGTCATCTGAATGAAACACCATAACCGGAGCCCGATTCTCCCGTATTACAAAAGAATAAATATATCCGATACTGATATTTCCTTCTGCAAGAATTTTCAGCATCTGATTCAGATTGCCTTTCTCGTCTTTTAATTCCGCTCCGATCACATCCTGCACACGGACTACAAATCCTTTGGAAGTCAGATATTCTTTTGCCTTAACAGGCTGGTCTACCACCAGGCGGAGAATCCCGAATTCCGGCGTGTCAAAAGACGCTGCCGCACGGATGTTAACCTTCGCTTCATTGAGTGCAGAGGTGACCCGCATCAGGCTGCCCGGCTGATTTTCTACAAAAACGGATATCTGTTTCATTTTTCTCACCTGCCTTTGCCCAATATTTTATAATGTGTATCCTACGTCAAATGCCCTTTTGTTGATCTCAATGGTTTTCGGAGGCACGGTCTTTTCGATCACCTCATACCACTGTTCTTTTGTAAAATCCATATGCTGTGCCGCAATTCCCAGCACGATCAGGTTGAATACCCGCGGATTTCCCAGCTTCCTGGATTCCTCCGTGGCATTGACCTTATAAACTTTGTGTTCTTTTTCCAGATCTTCTAAAATGTGATCTGGATATTCAGCCGCGCCGATCACCACCGGCATGGGATCGATCCGCCAGTCATTGACAATGAGGACTCCGTCTTTTTTCAAAAAATGCGCATAGCGCAGAGCCTCCAGACGTTCAAACGCAATGATTACGTCGGCCTGCCCTTCTTCCACGATGGGTTCCGCCACTTTTTCTCCATAGCGTACAAAAGTCACTACGCTGCCGCCGCGCTGCGCCATTCCATGCACCTCGGACAGTTTCACGTCATATCCGCCCGCAATGGTAAGCCCGCCAAGAATCCGGCTGGTAAGCAGGGTTCCCTGGCCCCCCACGCCTACGATCATAATATTTTTTGTCTCCATCTTTTATTCACCTGCCTTTACCAGTTCTATGCAGCCAAATTTACACAGATCTGCACACAACCCGCATCCGGTACACATCGTATCATCAATCCGGATGACGCCGTTTTCCTGCTTTGTCATTGCCGGACATCCCGGCTTCATGCAGGCGCCGCATTTCTTACACTGCGCTTCACGTACCTTATACAACGGTTTTTTCGATTTATCCAGAAGCACGCAGGGGGACTGTGCGATAATGACGGAAACTTCTTCTCTGGCAGTCTCTTCCTTCACGGTTTTTTCCAGAAGCGCAATGTCAAATGCATTCACTACGGATACATTCTTTACTCCCAGTGCATGGCAGAGCTGTACCAGGTCAATGGCACAGGCCGGATCGCCCTGCAGCGTCTTCCCGGTCGCGGCATGATCCTGATGCCCGGTCATGCCGGTGGTGGAATTGTCCAGAATCATGACCGTCCCGGCTGCATGGTTATATACCATGTTCATCAGGGAATTAACCCCGGTATGTAAAAAGGTGGAGTCGCCGATGACTGCAACCCAGTTCTTGATATAGTCCGTTCCCTTTGCTTTTTCCATCCCATGCAGCGTGGAGATGCTGGAACCCATGCACATGGTGGTATCCACCACGCTCAGAGGCGCCACCGCTCCCAGCGTATAGCATCCGATATCCCCGGCTGCATGCAGTTTTAATTTGTGCAGCACATGGTACACGCTGCGGTGGGGACATCCGGGACATAAGATGGGAGGCCGTCCAGGCGCCTGTGCCGGCGCCTGGACATCCGGCTCTTCTCCCAGAATTGCCCGGCGCAGCATGTTGGCGCTGTATTCTCCCTGAACGGTGAGGATCTCTTTGCCCACGGCCTGAATTCCCCATGATTTTACCTGCTCCTCGATCACCGGATCCAATTCTTCTACGATATATAATTTTTCTACCCTGGATGCAAAATCTTCAATTAATTTTCTAGGAAGAGGGTTCACCATCCCAAGCTTTAAGACGGAGGCGCCCGGCAGGGCTTCCTTGACATACTGGTAAGGAATGCCGCTGGTAATGACCCCGATTCTTGTATCCAATATCTCCACGGTATTGATGGCCAGTGTATTTGCCGCCTCGGCAAGCTCCTGGTTCCTCTTCTCAATCTCCCGATGGCGGTACTGTGCATTTACCGGCATCATCACATGTTTGCGGATATTCTTTTCATAGGGCCGGTCTTCCACTTTTGTACGGTCGCGCAGCTCTACCAATCCCTGAGAGTGCGCAAGCCTGGTGGTAGTACGGAATATAAAGGGGCGGTCGAACTGCTCGCTTAATTCAAATGCTGTCCGGAAGAAATCCTTGGCCTCCGCACTGTCAGAAGGCTCAATGACCGGAATCTGAGCCGCCCGCGCCACCATCCGGGTATCCTGCTCGTTCTGGGAGCTGTAGAGGCCCGGGTCGTCTGCCACGACCAGTACCAGACCGCCGTTCACGCCCATGTAGGACACGGAATACAGAGGGTCGGCCGCCACATTCAGGCCTACGTGCTTCATACAGGCCATGGCCCGCACCCCTGCAAGACTTGCTCCGACAGCGACCTCTGCGGCTACCTTTTCATTGGGAGCCCATTCCTCGTACACGTCTTCCTTGTATTGCACCAGAAATTCACTGATCTCCGTGCTGGGAGTGCCGGGATATGCGGAGGAAACTTTGACGCCCGCCTCGTAAGCGCCCCGGGCAATCGCCTCATTTCCCAGCATAAGTACTTTTTCTGCCATATTTTATAATCCATCCTTTCGTAAATCTGTCACACGCTTCGCCTTCCCTTCAAACCGCTGCAGGGAATTGGGACCTACCAGCTTTATCTGGGTAGCCAGGCCAAGCTGTGCTTTTAACGCGGACTTGATCCGCTGCTCTAATTTGCTCAAAGATGCATAACTGTCCAGAAGACGGTCATCGATCAGTTCCACGCTGATCGTCATCACATCCAGACGGTTCTTCCTCTCCACCAGAATCTCGTAGTGCGGCCCGATCTCTTCGATCTTGAACAGGACTTCTTCTATCTGGGTCGGGAATACATTCACGCCGCGGATAACAAGCATATCGTCCGCCCGGCCGGAAAGATTTTCCATACGGCAGGTGGTCCGCCCGCATTTGCAGGGCTCGTACATCAGCTTTGTCAGGTCGCCGGTTCGGTAGCGTACAAGGGGCAGGGCCTCTTTCCCAAGGCAGGTCACCACCAGCTCGCCATGTTCCCCCGGAGGCAGCACTTCTTCTGTCTCAGGGTCAATAATCTCCGGGATAAACCAGTCTTCATTCACATGCATGCCGCACAGCTCCGTACATTCCCCGGATACTCCGGGGCCGCACAGTTCGCTCATGCCGTAATTCTGGGTGCAGATAAACTGGTCGCCCCAGACCCTGTGCATCTCGTCCCGCATGGGTTCTGTCATGCCTTCCCCGCCGAACAGGCCGATATGCATCCTCAGATCCTTTTTCGGGTCAATGCCCCTCTCCCGGATCTGCTCGCCTAAATGCAGGGCGTAGGACGGCGTTGCCACCAGAAGGGTTACGCCCATATCCTGAATGAACATGATCTGCTTGTTGGTATTGCCGGAAGACATCGGGATCACGGAAGCACCGATCTTCTCCAACCCGCCGTGGAGCCCTAACGCCCCTGTAAATGTTCCGTATCCAAAGGAAATCTGCGCCACATCGTCTGCGGTTGCGCCGCCCATGCAGGCAATCCGCGCCACATTGTTCAGCCATACATCCAGATCGTGCCTTGTATATCCGACTACGGTCGGCTTACCTGTAGTGCCGGAGCTGGCATGGTAACGCACCAGTTCCTTCTTGTCTACCGCAAAAAGGCCAAAGGGATAATTGTCCTTAAAATCCGACTTGTAAGTAAAGGGGAGCTTTCGCAGATCCTCTAATGTCCTGATATCCTCTGGCTTTACTTTAGCCGCATCCATCTTCTTACGGTACGGCTCCACCTTTTCATATATGTATGCCACTGTCTGCCTTAATTTTTCAAGCTGGATTTTTTCAATCTCAGCTCTGGGCAGTGTCTCTTCTTTTGCCCAAATCATCTGTAAAATCCTCCTTTGCCATCTGGCCTGTTCCACATACCGCACACAGACGGCGGGGAAAACGCCTTTTTCGCATAACATGTCATTCATTATAACACAGGACTATAGCAATTTAAAGCATTAAATTCAGTAAATTATACGTTGCTATGAAAGGCTTACATCCCTTAGAACCATAAATGATATTTTAGCAATAAATACAATAAGTCCGATGACAGCCCGTCGGAAAGCATGTTTTTAAATGTTTCACATCTGTATTCCCCTGCTCTTATTCTAATATACATGTTTTTCCTCTGAAAAGTTTCAGTTTTCAATGTATTTTTGAAAGAACATGTGGAATTCCAGTCTGCCTGATATCTAATGTATTTCCTGTGACAATTTACGAATTTGCGGTTGACATTCCTGCATCTTCATGATAAGCTAAGTGTATTAATACAGATATTACACTTAATACACTAACTGATTGATAAAGAAATGTATTCCCCATTTTACGGTAACAATCAGAATATTCAATCCAATAAAGGAGGTGTCCCATCCATTGATCACGATCGACTATCAGAGCCGTGCTCCCATTTACGAGCAGATCGTAGAAAAATTCCAGATGCTGATATTAAAAGGCGTCCTGTCTCCCGGCAGCCGCATGCCCTCGGTCCGTTCTCTCGCCGTGGAGCTGTCCATCAACCCCAATACCATCCAGAAGGCATTTGCTGTCTTAGAACAGGAAGGATATATTTTTCCGGTAAAAGGGCGGGGGAATTTTGTATCCGAGAGCGCGTCTCTTTTCCAGAAAAAGAAGGAATCCTGTCTGGACGAACTCAAAAAACTGCTCTCCTATGCGGCAGAGCTTGGAGTTCCAAAGAAAGACTGCACAGAGATTCTATCACAGGTTTATGAGGAGGTATTTTAAATGATTGAATTAAAAAATGTGACCAAATCGTTCCAGGGTACGAGGGCTCTTACACAGGTCACTGCAAAGATTCAGGATGGCCTGATCTTTGGCCTTGTGGGGAGCAACGGCGCGGGAAAAAGTACGCTTCTGCGCCTGATCAGCGGCATCTTAAAACCAGAAGAAGGGGAAGTGGCGGTGGACGGCCAGCCTGTTTTTGAGCAGTGCGGTGTAAAAAGGCAGATGTGCTTTTTGTCTGACAGCGCTTATTTCTTTTCTAATGCCACCCCCATTGCCATGGGCAGATATTATGCCCTTGCATATCCTGAATTTGATCTGGAGAACTACCAAAGCCTCCTGAAAAAATTCAACATCCCGGAGAAAAAGAAGATACAGACCTTTTCCAAGGGCCGGAAAAAGCAGGTTTCCCTTTTACTGGGATTCTGCGCAGGAACCAGATACCTGCTCTGCGACGAGACCTTTGACGGTTTGGACCCGGTGGCGCGCCAGGCGGTCAAAAGCCTGTTCGCGGCGGAGCTTTTGAAACGGGACTTTACTCCCATCATCGCCTCCCATAATCTGCGGGAATTGGAAGACATCTGCGACAGCATCGGCCTTCTGCACGACGGAACCCTGCTGTTTGCAAAGGATCTGGATTCCATGAAATGCAGCCTCTGCAAGATGCAGTGTGTTATCCCGGATCCTGCAAAAGAAGAACAGCTCTTATCACAGCTTTGCGTACTGCAGTATGAAAAAAGCGGTTCCCTCCTTACGGTCACTGCCCGGGGTTCCAGAGAGGAAGTCCTTAGATGTGCCGGGGAAAAAGAACCGATCTTTGCAGAAGTACTCCCCTTGTCTTTGGAGGAAATCTTTATCAGCGAAACGGAGGTGGCTGGCTATGACATCAAAAATCTCATTCAGTAAATTCCTAAAACAAGACATCCGGCAGCGGGGATGGCTGATGGTATTATCCTTCATCTTCCTGCTTTTGAGTGAAACCGTTTTCACCATGCTTCTTTTGGAAGCTGCGCTTACCGAGAATGAGTTTAGCAGTATGGCGCAGCAGATAGACGAGCTGCGCAAAATATTTCCCTGTATGCTCAACGGAAGCTGCAGCCTGTTTCTGGAAGCCCTGTTGTTCCTTATAGCCCTCCTTTGTGCGGCCACCGGATTTTCCTATCTGCATTCCACGGAAAGGACGGATTTCCACCACAGTTTCCCACTGTCTCGGCCCCAATGGTTTTCGATCTCCTATATGGGCGGGCTTGTAATCTTTGGGGTTCCTTATCTGGCGTCCAGCCTGCTTACCGTTCTGGCAGGCGCTCACTACGGAATCATGACACCGTCTGTTCTTGGCCGTTCCTGCATGGCAGTCCTGGGAGGCCTTCTGGCATTCCTTATGATCTATCACACAGCGGTTTTAGCCATGGTGCTGACCGGGAAGATGGTAACCGGCGTATTGGCTGCCCTGGCCCTGTCTGTCTACGGAAGTATGGCAGGCGGTGTAGGGTATAACCTGGCATCTTACTTTTTCAGCACCTATTCCAGGCAAGGAAACGGGCTGCATGAGAAGATTTCCGGTTTTCTGTCCCCCTTTGTAGTGTTTTCACAGCTCCTCGGCGACACAGCGGGTTACGACGGGAGCTTCGGCCTGATCGGAATGCCTTATTATGCACGGCGGTTTCTGGTGTACTCCGATACAGGAAGTTTTCCGGCCCTGCTGGCATTTACCGTGGTTTTTCTGGCTGTGCTCTGGGCATTGTCCTTGTTCCTGTACAAAAAACGTCCGTCAGAAGCCGCGGGGAATGCGCTTGCATTTCCAAAAACCGCGCCGGTGATCAAGGTGTTGATCTCCATTCCTACCGCATTGTACATCGGGATGCTGACAGGTTCTCTGTCCAGCGGAAGTACAAAATGGATCATACTGCTCAGCATTCTTTCCGCCATCCTGCTGTGCGGCCTGATCGAATTTATCTATCATATGGATCTGCGCCGTCTGCTGGCGGGAAAATATTCTTCCCTGATTTCTGTCGCAGGGGTGGCGCTGATCCTGTGTGTGTTCCGTTTTGACCTGATTGGTTTTGACTCATGGCTTCCAGAGGATGAAAGGATCGAGAGTATGGCTTTGGCGGTGAATGACCTGTCCGATTATTTCGTCTATCCGGACAGCATGACCGTCCATTCATATAATTCAGAGAACCCGGATTTTCTAAACGGGAACGAGGGGCGCGTCTATGCATTCGAGCCCATCTATAAGCTTGCCGAAGAGGGCGTCGGGAATGCCGGGAACGGGCTCACCGCGAAAAATATTTACAGACAGGACGGAACAGAACAATATGTGGTCGCCACGATCCGCTATGACCAAAAATCCGGGAAATCAACCTATAGGAATTATGCGCTTCAGAAGGAAACCGTATTGGCTGCTCTGGAATCACTCTCTGAAGACGAAAGCTATAGAAAGACACTTTTCCCTGTTTTCTATATGGATGTGGACGAAGTGGCAGCAATCCGGCTTAACGACATCTATCAGGACTCTGCCCTGCTGAACCTGTCAAAACAGCAGCGGGAAAAACTTTTCAGCGCATACGAAAAGGATGTCCTGAATGTGGATATCATGGAACTCCACAATGCGTTTCCGGTTGGAGAACTCTATGTGGATGTGCCGGCGGAAGAAGCGGGAGTACCGAACTACAATATAACGGTTCCCCACCTGTACCTGTATGAAAGCTATGAGAACAGCCTTTCCCTTCTGGAAGAATACGGGTATACGATCCGCAGGGAGATCGACCCGGACGACGTGGAGCTTTTGAAGGATATCTCTCCGGATGAAGATGTGGCTCTGGATGCCGACTATACGCTCCCCAGGGTGGGAACGGAGCACATCGTCACGGATCCGGAAGAAATCCGGGAAATCCTGTCACAGGTCCATTACCCCTTAAACCGGCTTCTGGGATACGATCTGACCTCCCGCTCCGTAGAAATCACATTCAAAGGGAGCGCCGACGCCTGCTATTTCCCATTGCGCTAAATTCAGACCAGGAGCACACCCTCAAGCTTTTACAGGCTTAAGGGTGTGTTTTTGTTCCGCCGGAGCCGCCCTATCTTTTACTTGATTTTGCCGTCTGGAAATAGTACAATAATTCCATGGGCAAGCCAAAATATGGAGGTGATACTATGGAAAAGGACAGGATTTCTCAAAACGTGCAATCGATGCATCCGGCAGAAGTGACGATGCATCCTTTGACGAATCTGCATTTTATCCGGAGCTTTATGCGGACGGCAAACAAATTTATGAAAGAAATCTCTCCGAATGAGTATTATATGGTAGCCATAGACATGGCACATTTTCGGTTATTTAACAAATTCTATGGTCGGGATGTAGGGGACAAGCTTTTAGTCTATATGGCAGACTGCATCCGAAGGATTCAGGAACAGTACGGCGGTATTGCCGGACATTTCAACGCGGATGATTTCTGCATCATCATGCCCGCCCGCATGGATCTGGTAGAGAGGCTCCGGGACGAGATCATAGAGGGTGTAAACCAGTGGAATGACATGTCAGGTTTTCTTCCCATGATCGGAGTCTATGAGATGGAGGATCTCACTGTCCCGCCGGAAGTCATGTATGACCGTGCTACTATGGCGCTTTCCAAAGTATCTGAGATCCATTCGGAACGGATCTATCTATATGACCCCAAGATTGAACGTAAGCTGGAAGAAGACTGGAAACTTCTTCTGGAAATCCGCAACGCGCTCTTGAACGACGAATTTACTTTTTTCGCACAGCCCCAGTGCGACATAAGTACAGGCAAGATCGTGGGGGCGGAGTCGCTTGTGCGTTGGAACCACAGTACCAAGGGATTGATTTCGCCGGGCGTATTTATTCCCGTGCTCGAGAAGACCGGGTTCGTCCCCAATCTGGACCGGATCGTATGGGAAAAGGTCTGCCAATGGCTGAGGAGCTGGATTGACAGGGGCTATCAGCCTGTGCCCATCTCCATCAATATTTCCCGGATCGATATTTTGTCCATGGATGTGCCGGAATATCTGCTCGGCCTCCTGCGTACATATAACCTGCCTGCAAAATATATCAAAGCAGAGATTACAGAAAGCGCCTATGCCGGGGAGGACAGCAAAGTCAGCGATACGGTGAAGCGGCTCAGGGAAGAAGGATTCCTGGTCATGATGGATGACTTCGGAAGCGGCTATTCCTCGCTGAATATGCTAAAGAGCATTCCCGTTGACGTGCTGAAGATTGATATGTGCTTTCTGGAGATGGAAGCGGACGAGGAGCAGAAAGGAATCAGCATTCTGGAATCCGTGGTCAATATGGCAAGGCTTCTGGATATCCCCATCATTGTAGAAGGCGTGGAGACCCAGCAGCATGAGAATTTCCTGCGGAATATGGGGTGCAGGTACACCCAGGGCTACTATTACCACAGGCCGATGCCCATCGATAAGTTTGAAACGCTTCTTGCCGATGAACGGAGGCTGGATTTTGACGGACTGAAGTGCAAACAGGTGGAGTCGCTCCATGTAAGAGAATTTTTGGACGGCAATCTGTTTACAGATACGATGCTGAACAATGTGCTTGGCCCCTCTGTTTTTTATGATGTGTTTGAAAACCAGATCGAGATTAGCCGTGTAAATGAACAGTATTTCCAGATGTCCGGCATCAATTCCGGGGACGGAAATAACTACAGCAAAAAACTGTGGAACCACGTAAGGGATGACGACAGGCCGCTTCTCTTCTCTCTGTTTGAACGGGCCTATGAAAACCATCCCGGCAGTGCGGAAGGGTATATCCATTATCTGCGGGGAGACGGAAAAGTGCTGTGGGTATATATCAAGATCTTCTTCCTCCATGAAAAGGAGGGGCATAAGATATTCTACGGCTCCCTTACGGATATGACCTTTATGCGTGAAAACAGTGGGAAAAAACGTCTCACAGAACAGGAGGTCACCCCATATACGGAAAAAGAACAGGACCGGCTGGAGATGTATTACGGCAATCTCCCCTGCGGATATGGGATGTCCAGAATCCTTTTAGACAGCACCGGCAATCCCTGTGATTATGAAATCATCTATGCAAACCATGAGATGTCCCGGCTCTGCAACGGCGACACCAACCGCCTGCGCCATCTGATCCTGAAAATATTCGGCGATAATTGGGATGAATTGATAAGCAAAGCGTATCAGGCTGCATTTTTAGGAGAAACTGTGAATCATTATGCCTATAGCTCTGTTTCCAGCCATTACCTGCAGCTTACGCTGTATCAGTATGAATATGGGTATGTGGCCTGTCTGGTACGGGATGTCACCCATATGCGCATCCATGAAGGGGCGCTCAACAGCATGGTACTCTCCTACCGCGAAGTATATTTCCTGCATTTAAAGGATAATTACTGCCGGATGATCTATCCGGATGAAAATCATTTGATGGAGCGTGGAAATTACGAAGCTGTAGTAAACAGACATTTTGGAACAGGAAAGATCCTGAAATATGACGAGGAGAATGTGCGGAAATTCCTCTCATTGGAGAATCTCAAAAGCGCCCTTCAAAATCAGAGTTCGGTAGAATACCGATACCGCAGAAGCACCAAAGACGGAGTGGATGAATGGTGCCTGACCAGTATTTCAGTCAGCGAACGTGAGAACGGCCTTCCGAAGACCGCGGTCATTACCATTCGGAGCATTGACCGGATCATGAAGGAGGAGGAAGCGCGCAGACAGGCCCGTATGGCAGAGTCTCTTGCCAACATGTCGGATGGCTTCATGATCTACCGCGCGCTGGAAGACGAAAAAATTCTCTATGCGAACCCGGCAGTCATGGAGATTTTTGGCTGCAATACCATGGAAGAATTTATGGCGATGGTTCGCGGCTCTTTCCGGGGGCTGGTGCATCCGGATGATCTGGACCGGGTGGAATGGGAAATCCAGAACCAGATTTCAAACTCCAAAGAGAATATGGATTATGTACAGTACCGGATCATCCGCCGTGACGGGCAGATTCGCTGGATTGACGACTGCGGGCATCTGGAAAAATCCGAATGGGGAGAGGAAAACCGCCTGTTCTATGTATTTATCAAGGATATCACCGACAACATTACGGATATCCAAAAGGAAAAGCTTTTAAAGTCCAATCAGTTTTACCATAATCCATAACCTTGCCGGAAAAACCCCTTGCGGCACAGCTGTGGGGAAGGAATCCCTGAGAGATTAAAAAACGGCTGTCAGGAAATGTGATGTTTCTGCAGCATCATTTCCTGACAGCCGTTTTTTATCATGATGTTGAATTTCTCAGTTTTTCTTTCTGAATCTGTTTAGGAATTGTATAGAAGTAACTTATGCCTCCTGACTTTCCTACAGTTCCTTAATAATATTTCACTTTCACGGCTTTCCCCATCTTCTCCACCACATTTTTCAGCTGTTCCACCAGATTCATCCGCAGGCTCAGGTCAAATGTCAGATCCGATTCCTGATGGGCCTCATTGATGGCAGTCCCCACAAACAGGTTCAATTCCGTACATTCTTCAATAATCAGCCTGGCGAGTTTGGAAGCGCCGTTGTTGGCATCCAGCTCATCAAAAAATTCCACGTCAAACTCGTCATTTTCATACTGTTTTAAGAGCTTCAGCGACCTTCCCATGGTGAGTACGCCTTCGGTCACCAGATCCAGCCCTTCAATGGATGCCATGGGCGGTACATCCGGATGATTACGGTCTACCTTTGTGACAATCTCTTTGTGCAGGATGCGGGATGCGATATTGGCGCTGGTTCCGCCGGAGACCACCTTTTTCCCTTCTGTATGCATGAATTCATACATCAGTTTTTCATCATCCTCTTTGTTCTTCGGAGGCCCGGTGAAAAGATTAACGACCCTGCGTTCAATCACCCTTGCCACAGCCACCGTCGTATCATCTCCCGGCTTCTGCACATATAAATCATCGCAGGCCTGGCTTAACATGGCCGCCAGGCGGGAGGCAGACAGCGTTTCCTTTGTACATTTTAACGTATATTCCGACATATTTTCCCAGGTCCATCCCTGCAGATCCAGGATCTCGCCGGCTCCTGCATAGATCACACCGTCGCTCATCAGCACGAAGCAGTCGTTTTTCTGTACCTGAAAACGGTATTCATGTATTTTTTTCCCTTCAATCTCCCGTACCTCATAGGGATATTTTACAATTTTTTTATTCCGGATAAATACGCAGTCCGGGTTATCAAATTCTACCAGATAAGCATCTCCATTATGGAAGATCTGAAGGATACTGAACGTGGCATACGCCACCTTCCTCTCCTGGCAGATTGGGAGCGTCCGGGCAATGGTCTCCACGCAGGATTCGATAGCCGCTCCTTCAAAGAGCATGGTCGCCAGAATCTTGGACGTCAGGGTTGACAGGATATTGGCCTTGACCCCGCTTCCCATTCCGTCTGCCAGAATGACGATATCCGAATCTTCTGTCTTAACAATCTCGACCTTGTCTCCGCACAGCTCTTCCCCATGCTTGTTCAGGCTCTTAAAAGCCACATCGATACTTACGCTCATAATCTTCTCCATTCCGCCGTTCCCTCATGTTTCCCACATAGGAGAACGGCTGAAATTCTGTTTATCTATTCCAGGGAACTGTCATGATTTTTGGTTTGCCCTAATCCTCATCTTCATTGAGGATGGAATCCCTGAGCTTTGTCAGCGTTACCTTTGTCTCTGCCGTTGTCTCTCCTAAGAGCCCGGCAATCTCCTGTGCTACCATCATCTGCTTGTCAATGACCTTCTGCGCCATCTCCATGGTCTCCACCTTGAGATTATAATGCTGCTCCTTCATCTTCTCTTCCCTGGTCACATCCTGGAACGTCACAAGGACAGATTCCAGATTTTCAATATATACAATGGTCTCCTCCACGGTCATCCGCCCGTGCTCTAACTGAACCTTTTTGTGAAATACAGGCTCCTTCGTACGGAGTGTCTCCTCGATATCCACTGCTTCCATAAATTCAAATATGTAGCGCTGCAGCGCTTCTTCTTTTCCCACCCCTAAAAGCTCCTGCCCTTTCTTGTTGCACTCCCGGATCCGAAGCTCATTGTCCACAATGAAGATCATATTGGGCGTTACATCCATGACCACATTGGACATGGACTCTGCCTGTGTCAGGGCATAAGGCATGCACATGGAAAGCTCTGCCTTGTTCTGGAATACCGCGACTGCTTTTTCCCGGCAGGTAGAATACCCGCAGGCTCCGCAGTTCAGTTCGTCCTCGGACGAATATTTGCCCACGGACCGCAGGATTTCCTGGATTTCCTCTTCTGTAGGATATTTCTCCGGGATGCTGTGGTCCGAAAATTCCTTCTGTAATTCCTGTGCAGTCATTTCCGGCAGATTCTTAGCCGCCTTATGGGAAACTTCTTTCTCAATCCTGATCTTTGCTTTCACATAAGAGGTATTCCATCTTGCAGAAGCAGGCCCCTTTGTGCAGCCGCCTTCACAGACATTGGCCTCTATGAAGCAGTGATCCAGTTCCCCCCGCTTTAAGCAGTCCAGCATCTCCATGCAGTTCCCCAGGCCGTCCACAAACACTTTGTGGTAAGTATCCGTCTCCTCTTTTGCAAGCACAGACCGGATGACGCCGCCGCTGATAGGGTACATCCGGTTGATTTCCGGATCCGGGTTGCCCATGGGCCTGTCCTCACAGTCATGGATGCGGATCTTTTCTTCATCCAGCCAGATTGCCAGCTCTTCAAACGTCAGGATTGCGTCAATCGCGCCGGATACCCGCTCATCTCCCATCGCTTCCTGTTTCTTCGCGATACAAGGGCCTAAAAATACAACCTTCACATCATTCCCGTACAGCTTCTTGATGTACCGTCCATGAGCAACCATGGGAGACACGACCGGAGCCATCAAAGATGTACATTCGGGATAATATTTTTCAATCAGGTCGTTCACACTGGGACAGCAGGTGGTGATGATGTTGGGCATCTGATTTTCCCGGATCAGGCGCTGGTATTCATGGGTGACCATTGCGGCTCCTTCCGCGGTCTCCCGCACTTCCGCAAACCCCAGTTTCTGCAGGGCGTCAACCACCTGTCCCGGACGGTCGAATTCCAGCACGCCGATGTAAGAGGGGGCGATGGATATAACGGTTTTGAATCCCTGCCGCAGATACCCTTTGACACGATCCATATCACTGGCAAATGTCTTGGCATTCTGCGGGCAGATTTCCATACACTTCCCACAGTTGATGCAATGGTCTGTCAGGATACGCGCCTGTTCATTCTGTACGGTAATCGCCTTCACCTGACAGTGGCGCACACATTTATAACAGTGGCGGCACTTTGCATCCTTAAAATCAATTACTTTCATGAACTTATCCTCCTTTGGAAAATTCTTGAAAAAAACGGAAGCAAACCTGTAATGAATCAAAACACATAGTCTGCTCCCGATTTTTTATCAGCATTTATTCACTTTTTTGTCTTCCGGCAATGCCGTCTCTATCCACGGCATTTTGCCTGAATTTGTCGGGAAAATCTTTTCAGTTGATACTCCGCTTCACATACCTGGTATGCAGCACATGGTGTGCCTTCTCACTTCCCGGTTTTCCAAGATATTCTTCGTACAGCTTTTTGATGGACGGGTTGTCGTGAGATTTACGAAGAGGCTTCGCCGCGTCATTATCGTACAATACCTTCGCCCGGACTGCCCGCACATCCGTAAAGTTGCGTACATCCGCATGTACCTGCGGCTGCCCGCCTCCATTGACACATCCTCCCGGACAGCACATGATCTCGATGAAATGGTAATCCGCTTCCCCTGACCGCACTTTTTCAAGGATCTGTTTTGCATTGGCCAGGCCGGAAGCTACCGCAACTTTCACATCCATATCCGCCACATGGTAGGTCGCCTCTTTGATTCCGTCGGTTCCACGCACTTCCGTAAATTCTACGCTTTTCAGTTCTTCCCCGGTCAATGTCTCCACTGCCGTCCGAAGAGCCGCTTCCATCACGCCGCCGGTAGCGCCGAAGATGACGCCTGCGCCGGTGGACTCTCCTAACGGATCGTCAAATCCTTCATCCGGCAGGCTCTGGAAATCAATCCCCACCTTACGGATCAGTCTTGCAAGCTCTCTGGTCGTAATGGAGATGTCCACGTCCGGTACGCCCGCCGCATCCTGATCATCCCTGCCGATCTCAAATTTCTTCGCCGTACACGGCATCACGCTGACACAGACGATATCCTTCGGGTCAATCCCCATTTTTTCCGCATAATAGGTCTTGGTCACAGCCCCGAACATCTGCTGCGGCGACTTGCAGCTTGACAGATTATCCAGAAGATCCGGGAAATAGTGCTCGCAGTATTTTACCCATCCCGGGGAACAGGAAGTCATCATCGGCAGGACGCCGCCGTTTTGTACTCTCTCAATAAATTCGTTGGCTTCCTCCATGATGGTCAGATCCGCACTGTAATCTGTATCAAATACTTTATCAAATCCAATCCTGCGCAGAGCCGCCGCCATCTTGCCTTCCACGTCTGTCCCCATGGGATATCCAAACTCCTCACCCAATGCCGCGCGGACAGACGGTGCAGGCTGTACGACCACATGCTTTTCGGGATCTTCGATGGCCGCCAGGACGTCATCCAGGAAGTCTTTTTCATACAATGCCCCGGTAGGACAGGCTGCGATACACTGTCCGCAGGACACGCAGCTTGTCTCTCCTAAGCCCATCTCGAACGGAGAGCCGATGAATGTTGCAAACCCACGCTGATTCGGTCCGATCACTCCCACTGCCTGCGATTTTTCGCAGACTGCGGAACACCTTCTGCAAAGGATACATTTATTATTGTCACGTACCATATGGGCAGCGCTGGTATCCGGTTCATAGCGGTTCATTTCCCCTGAAAAATAGTTCTCATCCGCCACGCCCAGTTCCTGGCAAAGCGCCTGCAGCTCGCAGTTGCCGCTTCTCACGCAGGAGAGGCACTTCTTGTCATGGTCGGACAAAATCAGTTCCAGAGTACGCTTTCTCGCCTCGATCAGCTGTGGAGTGTTGGTCCGTACTTCCATCCCTTCATTGATCGGATGTACACAGGCCGCAACCAGGTTTCTGGCTCCTTTTACTTCTACAATACACATCCGGCATGCGCCGATCTCATTGATATCCTTCAAAAAGCAGAGGGTAGGAATCTTGATTCCGGCAATATGCGCAGCCTCAAGGATTGTTGAACCCGCCGGCGCACTCACATCAAGGCCATTGATTTTTAAATTCACATTTTCCATTCTCTCACTCCTCCCTTATTCTTTATAAATTGCGCCGAAACGGCATTTTTCCATACAAGCGCCGCACTTTAAGCACTTCTCGGAATTGATCATATGGGGCTCCTTCACGCTGCCCACGATTGCCCCTGCCGGACAGACTCTGGAGCACAGCGTACAGCCTTTACATTTATCTGCGTCAATCTTATACTGCAGCAGATCTTTACACACGCCTGCCGGACATTTCTTATCTACGATATGCGCGATATATTCATCCCTGAAATACCGGAGCGTGGAGATCACCGGATTCGGCGCCGTCTGCCCCAGTGCGCACAGGGAATTAGATTTCAAATGGTAGCACAGTTCTTCCAGCTTATCCAGATCCTCCATGGTCGCCTTGCCCTTGGTGATCTTCTCCAGAATCTCCAGCATACGCCGTGTCCCAATCCGGCACGGAGTACATTTTCCACAGGATTCATCCACCGTAAATTCAAGGAAGAATTTGGCGATATCCACCATACAGGTATCTTCATCCATGACAATTAATCCGCCGGAGCCCATCATAGAACCAATGGCAATCAGGTTGTCATAGTCAATCGGTACATCCAGATGCTCTGCCGGAATACATCCGCCGGAGGGTCCTCCCGTCTGGGCCGCCTTGAACTTCTTTCCATTTGGCACGCCGCCGCCGATCTCTTCCACGATCTCACGCAGCGTCGTCCCCATAGGGATTTCCACCAGCCCTGTATTGTGGATCTTGCCGCCCAGGGCAAAGACTTTGGTTCCTTTGGATTTTTCGGTCCCCATGGAAGAAAACCATTCCGGGCCGTTGATGATGATCTGCGGGATATTGGCGTAAGTCTCCACATTGTTCAGGATCGTCGGCTTCTGGAAGAGCCCTTTTAATGCCGGGAACGGCGGACGCGGACGGGGCTCCCCGCGGTTTCCTTCAATGGATGTCATAAGCGCAGTCTCTTCGCCGCAGACAAACGCTCCCGCCCCCAAACGCAGTCCGATGTCGAACTTAAATCCTGTTCCGAAAATGTCATCGCCCAAAAGCCCCATTTCTCTGGACTGGCTGATGGCAATCTCCAGACGCTGTACCGCAATGGGATACTCCGCACGTACATAGATATAGCCTTGCGTCGCTCCGATGGCATAGCCTGCGATAGTCATAGCTTCCAGCACCGCATGGGGATCGCCTTCCAGTACGGAACGATCCATGAATGCACCCGGGTCGCCTTCGTCCGCATTACAGCAGACATACTTCTGATCCGCCTCATTGGCCGCCGCAAATTTCCACTTCAGGCCGGTTGGGAATCCGGCGCCGCCGCGCCCCCTGAGTCCGCTGTCCGTAATCACCTGAATCACATCCTGAGGCGTCATCTCTGTGAGTACTTTCCCCAGAGCTTCATATCCGCCGACTCCTATGTACTCTTCAATATGTTCCGGGCTGATCTCCCCGCAGTTGCGCAGGGCAACCCTGTGCTGCTTCTTATAAAAGTTGGTCTCTTCCAGCGGAAGGATATGTTCTGTCTTTGTGGTCTCCTCATATAAAAGCCGTTTCACCACATTGCCGTTCTTCAGATGTTCGGAAACAATCTCCGGGATGTCTTCCTCTTTTACCATAGAATAGAAAGAGCCTTCCGGATGCACGATCATGATCGGCCCTAATGCGCACAGTCCGAAGCACCCTGTTTTTACAATCTCTACGTCTTCTTCCAGGCCGTTGGCCTTGATTTCTTTTTCCAGTCTTTCAATGATCCTCAGGCTTCCCGAAGAAGTACAGCCCGTACCTCCGCACACATGGACACGGTAACGACAGACATGCTTCTTCGCTTTTTCCCTGATTTCACGTAATTCTTCAAGAGATTTCATATATGTCCTCCATTTTCTCAAATTCTACTGATCTGCATATGTAAATACAGCGTATGCAAAAAGGCTGCCTTAAGCAGGCTTTTTTGTATTATTCATATTTCGCCAGAATATCGTCAATATCATCTACCGTCAAACGTCCATATACCTCGTCGTTCACCATCATAACCGGTGCAAGCCCGCAGGCGCCCACGCAGCGGCAGGCATCCAGTGAGAATTTTCCGTCAGGCGTACACTCTCCGCCTACAATTCCCAGTTTTTCCATCAGCGCATTGTAAATATCTCCTGATCCTTTTACATAACAGGCCGTTCCAAGACAGACTGAAATCCGGTACTTGCCCTTGGGGCTTAAACTGAACTGCGAGTAGAATGTCACTACCCCGTAAATCTTCTCCAACGGAATTCCTGTCTCGTCCGAAATCATCTTCTGTACTTCCATGGGAAGATAACCATAAATATCCTGCGCCTTCTGTAGAATCGGCATCAATGCCCCCGGTTCGTCTTTCAGCCCGGCGATTACTTGTAACAAAGCTTCTTCCTGTTCCTTTGTTCCTGAGAACGGAACCGTCTGTTTCTTTTCAGGCATTACTTTACCTCCATTTCTTATTTGAGCGCTCATCTGAGAGTCTTATGCCTCATCTCTGTGATTCGTACACAAGGACTTTCCGGAAACACTCTTTTTAAGTCATTCACCAATACATCTTATCACAATATCATATATTTTTCTACTAAATAAAACATTTTTTGTAGAAATTTCCTCTTTATTGTCAGGATATGGGGACAGAAGAACCGCAGAACCCGTTGTTTTCTACAATCTGTATTTTTTACTTTTCACGAAATTGAAAAATCTTGCAACAAAAAACAAATCAGGATACTCTAATATACAGAAATACAGCCTGAAGCAGCGGGCAGGCAATCGCTATGCAAGTGGTTACATTCAGCAGGCAATCCATTTGCTGCGCAAATTGGTTACAAAAAAGGAGGAGATTTTATGAAGATTATGAAAAGCCGCTCTTGCAAAGCCATGGCAGTCCTGATGCTCCTGAGCCTGATTATTTCCGGATGCAGCGCGGGCAGAGCCGGAAATAAATCAGATAGCACAGCCGCAGTACAATCAGCCGACGCCGGCGGCTACAACGGTTACCAGGAAGAAAAAACGGAAGCGGCCGAAGCTCGGGAAACGTTTATTGCGGACGATATGGATATAGAGCAGGAAGTTTCAGAGGAGGGCGCTTGCGGGGCAGGAACCCTTGCTCCTGAAGTTTCCGAAAAAGAACTGTCCCGCCGGAAACTGATCAAGACTGTATCTTTGTCTATGGAGACCAGGACATTCGATTCTCTGAAAAACCAGATGGAGGAATCCATTTCTTCTTTCGGGGGGTACGTTGAAAATTCCAGCTACGATGCCCCGCAGGGTGGGAGGCAGTATCGGTATTATTATCTCTGTGTGCGCATCCCGGCCGAACGCCTGGATGCTTTCGTGGGCAAGGCAGGCGAGATGGGAACCGTCACCAACAAGACGGAAACTGTAGAAGACGTGACTCTGGATTATGTAGATAAGACCGCCTACAGGGAATCCCTGCAGACAGAGTATGAACGGGTGACCGCGCTCCTGAAAAAAGCAGAGGATTTAGACCAGATCCTTGCACTGGAATCCAAGCTGTCAGAATTACGCTATGAGATCAACAGCTATGAATCCCAACTCCGCACGTATGACAACCGGATTGATTACAGCACAGTACATATCTACATTTCCGAGGTGGAATATGAACAGGAAATCTCCCATACAGTCGGCAGCCGTATCAGAAGCGGATTTCAGAGCAGTTTGTTCGCTGTCAGGGATTTCTTTATCAATACCTTTGTATTCCTGGTATCCAACCTGCCGGTCATATTGCTGTTGGCGGTTATTGCCGTCATTGTCATCATAATCCTGAAAAAAAGAAAAAACAGGCTGCGCGGAGCGTTTCCCCAAAAAGCCAAAGGCCATTCGGACGAAACAGAGGGGAACAAGGAATAAACCTCCCCTCTGCATAAGGCCAAACGCAGGAATTACCGGCACGCTCCTGTATTTGCACCCAAGATCCTGCAGGCAAATCGGGTTTATGACGCAACGCTTTGACGGCGCAGCGCCCCCGCTATCGTGTATATGCCAAGCATCAGCAGATTGACGACCACAACACTGGCCCCTGCGGGTGTGGCAAAAAAGTAGGACACCATGATTCCCACGCAGAAGCAGACCACAGACACAACGGCAGAGCTGATGGTAACGGAACGAAACGTCCTGCACACCCGCATGGATGTCAGAGAAGGGAAAATGATCAGGCTGGAAATCAAAAGCGTACCCATCATCCGCATGCCCAATACGATTGTAACCGCGGTCAGCACCGCAATCAGCGTATTGTACAGATTGGCCTTAACGCCCGTGGCTAAAGCAAAGGTCTCATCAAAGGTGATGGCAAATATTTTGTGGTAGAAGAACACGTATAAGACAAGCACCACGATGGAGAGCAGTACGCTCATCTCCACATCCTGGCTGCTCATTGCAAGGATACTTCCGAACATATAATTATACACGTCCGTATTCATACCGGTGGTCATAGAAATCACCATAATTCCGACAGCCAGGGCACTGGTGGAAATCAATGCAATGGCGGCGTCCCCTTTGATCATATTGCTTGCGCTGACCCGAAGGAGCAGGACTGCCGCCAGAATGACAACCGGGATCGCCACTGCCAGGGGAGCCGCGTTCAGTGCGGCGGCGGCTGCCAGCGCACCGAATCCTACATGGGACAGCCCGTCCCCGATCATAGAATACCGTTTGAGTACCAGACTCACCCCAAGCAGGGCGCTGCACAGGGAAACAAGGATTCCTACGATAAAGGCACGAACCATAAAAGGATAGGAAAGCATTTCTACGATTGTTTCAGCCAAATCAAACACCTCTCTTAGCCGGACTGCCGATGCTGTCCAGAAACTTGTGCCCCACAGGGCTTTTCCTGTAATCTTCTGCTCTTCCATAGAACAGGGCTGTCTCCTGCAGATGCAGGATATGGGAGGCATCCCGCAACGCGCTCTCAATATCATGTGAAACCATGACGACCGCAATCCTGCACGTTTCATTCACTTCCTTAATGAGCTGATAAAATTCTGCCGTCACAATGGGATCCAGCCCGGTCACCGGCTCGTCCAGAAGCAGCATTTTTTTCGTGGCGCATAGAGCCCTTGCAAGCAGTACCCGCTGTCTCTGGCCCCCGGACAGATCCCTGAAACAACTTTTTTTCAAATCCTGGATTCCCAGAAGCAGCATCATGGCTTCTGCCTGCTTCCTGTCCCCGGCGGAATAAAAGGGGAACAGCCCCCTGCTGTTTAACCGGCCGGAAAGGACGATCTCCTGCACGCTGGCCGGAAAATCCTTCTGCACATCCATCTGCTGCGGAAGATAGCCGATCTCCCTGGGCTTTAACCCGTCGCCCAGTTCGATCCGCCCTTTCACGGGCGCTTTCAGACCCAGCAGGCTCTTAACCAACGTACTTTTTCCAGAACCATTTTCCCCCACAATACAGAGGTAGTCCCCCTGCTCAATCTGGAAAGTCAGGTCACGTACCACGATCTGGCCCTCATATGCAATTGTAATATCGTCACATAGCACCAACGCCATCGTTTTCAATGCCTCCCGCCTGCAAAGCGCATAAATGTAATTCCCGCGGAACAACGGATCAGGTACACATGCCCGTTTGGCTCTGTCACCGCTTTATGGACGGGCAATCATCCAACGCCGCTTTCAATGTCTCTACATTTTCCTGCATCATGTCAAGATACCCGCAGCCCTCTTCAAACTGTTCTGCCGTCAGATTATGGCAGCTATAGAACACCCGCACTTCGGCGCCTGTGGCCTCTGCGACGGCTTTTGCGATCTGGTCGCTGCTAAGCTCCATTTTCAGCACGACAGGGAGATGTTCCTCCTTTACTTTCCGGATCAAAAAGGCCATGGCCGCAGCGCTGGGTTCTGTATCTGAGGCGCAGCCCGGAAACGCGGCGTAGTATTGAAGCCCATATTCCTGTGCAAAATAGCGGAATGGGAAACGGTCGCCAAAGAGCACGATATTGCGGCCCTTATGCGCCGCTTCCTCCGTCACATCCCGGAATTGTAGATCTAATCTGGACAGTTCTCCCCGAAACACCTCCAGATTCGCCTCATACTCCTTCCTGTGGGCGGAGTCCAAGGATACCAGTTCTTCTGTGATCCGCTCTGAGATCTGAATGACATTTTTGGGGGATGTCCATACATGCTCGTCCTCTTCCGCTTCGTCGGCCTCATGCCCATGGCTCATGTGCCGCCCTGCTTTCATTCCCTCCACATGTTCCTCGTCCAAAGTGTCCACGCAGTCCACCAGGCGGAGCGTGCGTACCTGCCCCATTTCCGGGGAATCCAGAATATCCTCCACCCACGCGTCATTCTCCCCGCCCACATAGATAAACAGATCGGATTTCTGGATGGATAAGATATCCTGAGGGGTGGGCTCATAAGAATGGGTCTCCTCCCCGGGCTTTAAAAGCATCTGCAGCGATACATGATCCCCGCCGATTTCGCGCACAAAATCATACTGCGGAAAAATGGTGGTCACCACATGCAGCCTGCCATTTTTTGCCCCAGCCTTCGGGACTTTATTTTCATTGCCTGCCTTTACCAAACCGCCGCCCTCTCCTTTGGAACAGCCAAAAAGCGTGGAGGAAGACGCGGCCAGGAGAAACAGCGCCAAAACCAAAGCCAAAAAACAAGACAGGGAGCTAATTCTCCCTGATCCTGCCTTCATTTTTTCTCTCATATTTTGTAAAAACATATTCCAGATCAAAACTTGTCTGCTCCTCACTGACCTCTGCCAACTCCCACTCCGTCATCTCATCCAGATTGGGAAAATAAGTGTCCGCCTCATATACATGGTCGATCTTCGTTACATATGCCGTGTCGCAATCCGGTAAAAGCTGCCGGTACACGCTCTCTCCGCCGATGACAAAAATCTCTTCCTTATCATACTTGCCAAGCAGGCTTTTCAGCTCTTCCATACTATGCACCACTTCCGCCCCCGGCGCACGGTATCCGCGCTCCTTTGTCAGTACGATATTGATCCTGTTTTTTAAGGGCGCTCCCCCGGGAAAACTCTCCAATGTCTTTCTCCCCATCACCACCACATTGCCTGTGGTTTTCTCGCGAAAGAACCGCATATCCCCGGGAATGCTCCACATCATTTTATTATTTTTTCCGATTGCCCAGTTTTTATCTACCGCAACAATGAGATTCATATCCGTTCTTCCTCCCAACTGCCCTGTTTGCTTTTGAAGCCTCTCTGTATCCGGATTTGCGAGAGCGGAAATCAAACCGCCACAGGAATATTCTTTATCTGCGGGTGGGTTTCATAATTCACAAGGCGCACGTCGTCCGGCGTAAATTGATAAAAATCCTTCACCTTCGGATTCAGCCAGAACACTGGAGCCTCAAGCGGTTCCCTTGAAATCAGTTCTTTGATCAGAGGAATATGCCTGTCGTATATATGTGCATCCGCGATCACATGGACAAACTCCCCTGCCTGCATCCCGCAGACCTGAGCCAGCATATGCAGCAGTACGGCATACTGGCATACATTCCAGTTATTTGCCGTCAGCACATCTTGAGACCGCTGATTCAGGATACCGTTCAGTGTAAGCCTGTCACTTCCTTTTTCCTTTGTCACATTGAAGGTCATGCTGTAGGCGCAAGGGTACAGGTTCATCTCATGGAGATCCTCATGTACATAAATATTGGTCATAATCCGGCGGCTGTACGGATTATGTTTCAGATCATAGATCACCCGGTCTACCTGGTCAAAAGCTCCCTCCCGGTACTGATGCTTCACCTGCATCTGATATCCGTAGGCTTTGCCGATGGAGCCGTCTTCATCCGCCCAACTGTCCCAGATGCGGCTGTTCAGGTCATGGATATTGTTGGACTTCCTCTGCCAGATCCACAGCATCTCATCCGTGCAGCTTTTGATCCCCGTGCGCCGAAGGGTCAGCGCCGGAAATTCTTTTTTCAAATCATACCGGTTCACAACCCCGAATTTTTTTATGGTATAGGCAGGAGTCCCATCCTCCCACACCGGACGGACCTTTTCGCCCTCTGTGCTGGTTCCATATTCAATGATCTCCCGGCACATGTCAATAAAAACGTGGTCTGCGTAGCTCATAATCTCTCCTCCTGTGGATACGGCAAGCACTGAACAAAGCGGGGCTTTTAAAGGGTTGCCTGAAATCGCTCCTATGGTTCTGCAATATTGTAAAGCATCTTTTCTAACGCCCGGGTCATGGCCGCAACCTCTTTTTTGGTCATCCCCATGGTAAGCCTCTTATCCAGCTTCTTCCGGTCTGCGTCCATTCTCCGCTGGATATCATAAGCCTTCTCTGTCAGGTAAATATTATTCTTCCGCCTGTCTTTTGCGTTGGGCACACAGAGGATATATCCTTTTTCATCCAAACGCTTCAAAAGCCCGGTGACCGTCGGGTTTTTCAGATTCAGGTTCTGTTCCACATCCCGTTGGCTTACCTCGTCTTTATTCGAATGAAACAGATAATCCAGAACCGCACACTGGGAAGACGTAATGCCGATTGCTTTTAATTTTTCATTCAGGTCTTTTTCAAAGACATTGTTGATCTGCTTCACAAGAAATCCTATCGGCTGTTTCCGCCTCTCCATATACTTCCTCCTCCGTATCCGGATTCCTTCCGGCAAACCATTCCCTTCAGCTTCCCCTGTCTTTTTTCTTTTTTTCCAGAAATTCTTTGATCATCCCATACACTTCTTCCAAATCTCCCTTGTCTACTTCCCCCAGCAGGGCATACACCATCTTACGATTGAAATAAGGATTCACATGTATCATGATATGCTTGATCTGGGGAAATGCCTTCTCGATCTCATCATGTACATCCTCTGCAATCTCATGGGACTCGTTCAGCGACAGATGTCCGTCTGCCGCGATTTCCAGATCCACATAGATCTTATTTCCAAATTCCCTTGTATGCAGGGCGTCTACCCGCATGACTCCATGCTGGCGGAGGGCCAGGGTACGGATTTTCTGTTCCGTCTCCTCATCGCAGGACTTATCCACCATCTTATCTACCGCATCCTTAAAAATCTCATAAGCTGCCTGAAAAATGAACAGGCAGATGATCACGCTGGCTAAAGGATCCATCACCGGAAATCCAAGCCGCGCCCCGATGATACCGACCAATGCGCCGATTGAGGAAAGGGAATCCGACCGGTGGTGCCAGGCGTCGGCCATCAGCGCGCCGGAATTTATTTTTTTCGCATTGCTGCGGGTATACCAGAACATCCACTCCTTTACCACAATGGACAATACGGCCGCCGCTATCGCTAACACGCCCGGCACGGCGAGCTGTTCCCTGGAACCTTCCACGATCTTTCGGAGGCCGGAAAATCCGATTCCTGCCCCTGTTACGGCAAGTACAGCCGCCAAAAGGATGGCCGCCACGCATTCCATTCGCTCATGGCCGTAAGGGTGCTCTTTATCTGCTTTTTTTCCGGCCATCCTGATTCCGATAATGACCACAAATGTACTGAATACGTCCGACGCCGAATGCACGGCGTCAGAAACCATTGCCTCTGAAGACGCAAGGATTCCCGCTGCAAGCTTCAAAAGGGAAAGAAGCGTATTCACAAGAATACTGGTCCTGGATACCTGCATTGCAGTCTGTTCCATTGTTAAATCTTCCTGTTGTCCCATATCCTGCTCCTTTTATTCTAATTTTAAAGTATATGCCGGGAACAGAACGTTTCATGCATTATCCCTGCTTTCCCCGCTTAATCTGGAGCTGGAGATTCACCCCCAGAGGATTGACTACGACGCCTGCGGCCTCGGGCGCCAGAATTTCCGCAATCCTTTCTGCGGACAGTACGGCCGTCTTTACATTCTCTTCATGGTGCATGCTGATAAATTTTCTGTATTCCTGGATATCCGTAAAAACAGGCTGGAAAATCTGTCCGTTTTTCTGCTTCATCATCAGTGTTCCCGCGTTCTCTTTGACAGGTATGATATATCTTCCCCGCTGATAATGCACCATCATCTCTTCATGCAGGCTTTTCAGTTCTTCCGTAAAATCTATTTGTGGAAGCTTACGGACTTTCTGCATGAAATAAAGCGCAGTCAGGTGGAGCTGGGGATTCTCGATCAGGACTTTCCCCTCTTCGGGTTCGTTTCTGCGGATGATCTCATCCAACTGGATCGAGATGCCTTCTAAAACGCACGGCCCGGCTTCCGTGGCTGTCTGCCTTTCTCCCGAATGATCCTGATTTACAAGCACACAGTTCACTCCCATGGGGATCAGGCTCACATAAAATGCCACGAAATCTTTTTTCTCTATTTTCATTGCCTGTACCGGCTCCTGATCTTCCAGAAGCTTTTTTGCCGCTTCCTTCGCGGCGTCTTCGCTAAGATACAGGAAAATCTCATCATCATAGGTGTCGGCGTCGCATATGACGTAAGGCATTTTTGTACATTTGGAAAAAATGATATAGATTTGTTCCGCTTTTCTAAGCATCTCTGCAACCGCCTTTTTTTGCGCCGCAGGACTGCCCTCTTTTTCCAGACCCATATTTTCAGTATCTCCTTCTATATAAAAATAAGCCGGCAAATTTCTTCTTTCTATCACCCTTTTGACACTCTCCGCCAGAACATATCAAAGTCCGTATACTCCGACAGATAAATATCCGCAGTATTCCAGATCTTTCCCAGCTTACTGTCGTTGGATTGATCGTAGACGGCAGCGACTTTAAAGCCCGCCCGCTTTGCCGTTAAGATGGCATGGAACGCATCCTCAAAGACTAAGGTCTCCGAGGGCTCCGTATCCAGCTGCAGTGAGGCCGCCAGATAGATATCGGGGCGGTTCTTATCTGTTCCCATTTCCGTACAGGTGAATACCCGGTCAAAATAGTTTAAGACCCCAAGCCGCTTCAATGCCGCTTCTACATTCCCGCGGTCACTGGTAGTGACGATCACCATGGGAATCCCATGCTCCTTAAGTCCTTCCAGAAAATTACGCACTCCGTTTTTCAGCGGGACTTTCTTTGCATAGAAATCCCGGACT
>CATKXE010000039.1 GCA_949840465.1 uncultured Lachnospiraceae bacterium
ACCCAAATCTTCATCGCCACTTTCCGGAGGCGGCTTTGCAAATCAGCACCCTCAGCGTAATATCACCCCTGCTATAGCGGATTGCAGGTACAAGGTACCGCTAACACCCCGGCTGCACGAGTTTTAATTTTACATGGTTTTTCAGGAAATGTCAATGGATTCCGGCTGAGAAAAAGAAGATTTAATGAAATGGTTGAAAAAGGGGCGGTAAGATGCTAAAATTATCAGAGTTAAAAGCAGCAGATTTCTGAAAACAATGGAGAAATCTGTTGCTGCCTTTGTATGCGCCCGGAAATTTTCCGGGCAGGGGCAGGTTCTGGTAAACGTGAAAAAGGAGAAGGAGAAAAATGAATTTTTTTAATAATAAAAAATATCGGAAAATTGCATCGATTATTATACTGGCTGTGATCGCGGCAATGGTGCTGACCATGATCATACCCTATTTAGTATAATCAAATCAGAAACCAGACGTTCTTCCTGTATAGAACATTCTCATACGGAGAAGAATGGTTACAAAAGATAAAGGAAAAAATAATGACAACAAAGAGAAAAAAGCGCGGAAAACATTTGGGCAAAGGCCGCCGGCATATCAGACGTGAGACGATTCATAATCTTCTGGTGCTGGGATTTGTTCTGATCTGCGCGGCGCTGTTGTTTTTCGTAAGCCAGGGAATCCTGCGCAGTTATGTAAAAAAGCATGATGACGGCAAGATCCTTTCCGGTATTTATGTGGGAAATACCGATGTGTCCGGGATGGAACGCTCGCAGGCCGTAGAAGCGGTCAAGAGGGAGATTGCGTTCTGCGGTTCGGAGACGGTCGCAGTGGAGATTGAAGAGGGGAAGAGGATCGAAGCTTCGCTGCAGGAGCTGGGTTTCTTTTCCCCCACCATAGAGGACGCGGTACAAAAGGCTGTGGACTATGGGAAGACAGGAAGCGCTGCCCGGAGATATAAGGCCATGAAGAAGTCGGAGAAAAAAAAGCTGGAACAGCGTTTTCCATTGGAGTATCAGGTGAAGCCACAAGAAGCGTCAAAGGTCTTAACTGCACGGGCGCAGGAGTTTCTCAGGCCGCCGGTGGACGCGGCTTTGGTACAGGGGGAAGGCGGCGTACAGGTGACGGAAGATAAGGCGGGGGAAGTCCTGAATACGGAAAAGACCATAGAGAACCTGACCCGGTTTCTCAACAACGGCTGGGACGGAAAAGGCGGGACAGTCGAGGCGGTGGTGGAGAAGCAGGATGCGCCGGTGAGCGCCAAAGACCTGCAGGGGCTGACGGATATCTTGGGAAGTTATACCACGTATTACGGCGACAGCGGGGACGGTCGTGCCCAGAATGTGGAGACTGCTGCAAAGCATCTGGGAGGAATCCTGCTGGGACCCGGGGAAGAGCAGTCCGCTAACGAGGCTATGGAGCCGTATACTTATGAGAACGGTTATGCAGAGGCCGATTCCTATGAGAGCAATACGGTTGTACAGACCATGGGAGGCGGGATCTGCCAGGTATCCACCACATTATACAATGCGCTTTTATACGCAGAGTTAGAGATTGTGGAGCGATATCCACATTCCATGCTGGTCTCCTATGTGGAGCCTTCCATGGATGCGGCGATTGCGGACGACGTGCTGGATCTGGTGTTCAAAAACAATTTAGATTCCCCTGTATATATCCAGTCCGTCCTGGCGGACGGCAGCCTCACATTCAATATTTACGGCAAGGAGACCAGAAGCCCCGGACGGACTCTTACATTTTACAGTGAGACGACAGAAAGCAAGGAGACAGAGGGCAAGCGATTTGTCGCCACGGAAAATTATATCGGGTATTATGGCATCCAGAGCTACTCCCACCCGGAGATCCATGCGCAGCTCTGGAAGATCGTGACAGAGAACGGCGAGGAACTCAGCAGGGATGTGGTCAACTACAGCCAGTATGTGGCGGCGCCGGAGACCTATGCCGTGGGGGTTCTGTCAGACGATCCGTCGCAGACGGAGCGGATGAACAGCGCCATTTTAAGTCAGGATGAAGAAGTCATACTGAATACTATGCAGGAGATTTTAGCAGGCGCCGGGCAATAGAGGGACGTCTGTTTGAGACGGAATGCGTTTTAAGAGGAGTGTTTTACAATGAAAGCAGGGAAGCTGCCACAGGCCGTTTGGATGCGGTCCGTACAAAAACAACTGAATCCGGATAAGGAGGCTTTCCTGTTCAGGCCGTCCAAAGAAGAGATGTGTACGGCCATGCCGGCAGCGGACGGCGTTGCTGCCCTTACGGCCTCCTCTTTTGCCTCCGGGAATGCCCTGAAAACCGGGATTTATGCGGCGGCGAAGGCAGCCAATGATCTGGCTTCAAGAGGGGCGGAGCCGGAAGGGATAGCGGTTCAGATCATTCTCCCGTTAGACACTCAGGAGGATGCATTAAAAGAGACAGTCCGGCATATAGAAAAACTATGCCGGAAACTACATATCCCGATGGCGGGCATTCAGGTGGAGTCCAGTGCGGCAGTGCGGCAGATGACCGTATACGCGACGGCTCTGGGGAAAGCGAAGGAGGAAGCGCTGCTCCGTCCTGCAGGAGCCGCGGCAGGTCAGGATATTGTACTGTGCGGATATATCGGGCTGGAAGGGATGCTGCGGATTCTGGATGAGCGCGAGGAGGAGCTTAAGATCCGGTTCTCCCCCGGCTTTCTGCGCCGGATGCGTTCATTGGAAGGGGAGCTTCTCCGGGTGGACGCCATCCGGCTTGCATGGAATGCTCCCACAATCCTGGGTAGTACACAGGATTCCCGCCGCAGGTTTGATTCACCAGAAGCAGCGAGCCAGGCGGACCTGTTGGCAGGTTCATTTGGCGGCTGCCCCGAGGGGCAAATCCCCCGCAGCCTGCCGCAGTGGAAAATGGACGCCCCGCCAGCTTGCAGAGGAGGCTCTGACTCCGGCCGTGTAACGGCGATGCAGCAGATCGGAAGCGGAGGGATCTTTGGAACTCTCTGGGAATTGGCCGAGGCTGCGGGGGTTGGCCTGGAAGTGGATCTGAAAAAAATGAGTATCCGGCAGGAGACTGTGGAGGTTTGCGAATATTATCATCTGAATCCGTACCGGATGACGTCCACAGGCGCCGTACTTATGATCGCGGAGCATGGGGAACGGTTGATACAGACTCTTCAGGAGGAGGGTGTGCGAGCCAGTATGCTTGGGGTTACCACTGCAGGGAATGCACGGGTAGTCACAAGCGAGGGAGAGAGAAGGTTTCTGGACCGGCCGGCGCCGGATGAGCTGATGCGCTGGTGGGAGGAAAGAATGGCATAAGCCATATATATGATCGGACGAAGTACGTCCGCCCCAAAGGGGCATGAATTTGGGATGTCCGTCAGGGTATCGTATTTTTGGAGAGGAGTACAGACAAGAAATGGAAAACCGTTTACAGCTTAGGACAGAGATTTTAAAATATATGGAAAGAAACAGCCGCATTGACTTAGGGGAACTGGCAGTCCTTTTAGGGATGGAAGAGGCGATTGTGGCAAATGAGGTTGCAGATATGGAGAAGGAAAAGGTGATCTGCGGATACCATACGCTCATCGACTGGGACAAAACCGGCACGGAGAAGGTGACGGCTCTTATTGAAGTGCGGGTAACCCCTCAGAGGAATCAGGGGTTTGACCGGATTGCGGAGAGAATCTATAACTATCCGGAGGTTCATGCCGTGTATCTGATCTCCGGAGGCTATGACCTGCTGGTGACCCTGGAGGGAAAGACCCTGAAAGAGGTTTCCAGGTTCGTATCCGAGAAACTCTCCCCTGTTGATTCTGTCATCAGCACGGCCACCTATTTTATTTTAAAGAAATATAAAGACTTTGGGACAATCATGGTGCCGAAGAGGGAGTCGGAGAGGATGGTGGTGACTCCGTAATGAAAAATCCAATCGCAAAAAAGATTACACAGGTTCAGCCCTCCGGCATTCGGAAATTTTTTGATATCGCCAGTGAGATGGACAATGTGATCTCCCTCGGCGTGGGGGAACCGGATTTTGACACACCGTGGCGTATCCGTGAGGAAGGGATTTTTTCCCTGGAACGGGGGAGGACTTTTTACACCTCCAATGCCGGGCTGCAGGAACTGCGTGACGAGATCTGTAAATATCTGGAACGGAAGATCCATGTTTTCTATGATTCTAAAAAGGAGGTCATGGTCACGGTGGGCGGGAGCGAAGCCATCGACGTGGCTCTGCGGTGCATGCTGGATCCGGGGGATGAGGTCCTGATCCCTCAGCCAAGCTATGTTTCCTATGTGCCTTGTACGATCATGGCCGACGGGACTCCGGTGGTGGTGGAGTTAAAGCACAGGAACGAATTTAAGCTGACACTGACGGATCTGGAAGAAAAATACACGGACCGGACGAAGATCCTTGTGATGCCATTCCCCAACAACCCCACGGGTTCCATTATGACAAAAGAGGATTTGGAGCCTGTGGCGGAATTTGTAAAGAAGCATGACCTGTATGTGATCTCCGATGAGATTTATTCAGAATTGAGCTATCAGGGAGAGCATGTTTCTATCGCAAGCCTGCCGGGAATGCGGGAGAGGACGATCGTCATCAACGGATTTTCCAAAGGGTTCGCCATGACGGGATGGCGTCTGGGATACTGCTGCGGGCCGGAAGTGATTCTGCGGCAGATGATCAAGCTGCATCAGTTCGCCATCATGTGCGCGCCGACAAACAGCCAGTATGCCGCGGTAGAGGGGCTTCGAAGCTGCGAGGGAGAAGTGGAAGAGATGCGCAGGGCATACAATCAGAGACGGCGTTATCTGATGCATGAGTTCCGGCGGATGGGATTAGAATGCTTTGAACCCTACGGGGCGTTCTATGTATTTCCCAGTATTCAGGAGTTCCAAATGACTTCCGATGAATTTGCCACAAGGCTTCTGGAGGAAGAACGGGTGGCGGTGGTGCCGGGAAGCGCTTTTGGAGAATGCGGAGAAGGGTTCCTTCGGATTTCCTATGCGTATTCTCTGGAAGATCTGAAGGCGGCTTTGGAGAGGCTGGAACGTTTTATTGAAAAGCTGCGCAGGGAGAGGGCGTGAGGTAAAAAGGATGCTGAATATTGTATTGCTGGAACCGGAGATACCCGCCAACACCGGGAATATCGGCAGAACATGCGTGGCGGCGGGCGCAAGGCTTCATCTGATCGAGCCGCTGGGGTTCCGTCTGGATGAGAAATCACTGCGCCGCGCCGGGATGGACTATTGGAAGGCGCTGGATGTTACGACCTATATGGATTACAGGGAGTTTGAGGCAAAAAATCCCGGAGCCCGGATCTACATGGCTACGACAAAGGCGGAAAAGGTCTATACGGAAGTGCAGTATGAGCCTGACAGTTATATTCTGTTTGGAAAAGAGAGCGCCGGAATCCCGGAGGAAATTTTGGTAAGACACCGTGGTGACTGTGTGCGGATTCCCATGCTTGAAGGGATCCGTTCGCTGAATCTGGGAAATTCTGCCGCAATCATCCTTTATGAAGCATTAAGGCAGAATCAGTTTTGCGGGATGGAGAAATCAGGACGTCTGCACAGGTTGGATTGGACAGAAGAAATCTGACTATTTTATGAATAGACTGACAAAATATGTAAAGCCTATGAAATGACGAAAATTATCGTCAAACATATACAAAAAAAGGGTGGTTTTGCTGCAAAAAATTGAAAAAAATGTAGACTATATCCCAAAGATTATGGTATTATATCCTATGTGTACTTAGAAAGGCGGTGAGTCAGATATGGTGGAAAACACAATTCAGGCAATCAAAGATACGGAAGCGAAAGCAGAAGCGGTTGTCAGGGAAGCTGAGCTCAAGTACAAAGAGATACTGGAGGGGGCAGCGAAGAAAGCAGAACAGATGAAGTCGGAGCAGATTCAGGGAATGAAGTTCAAAGCCCAGTCAGACATGGAGCAGGCGAAAGAAAGAGGTACACAGGATCTGGATTCGGCTATGTCCGAGATTCAGAAGGAAGTGTCAGCATTGAAGGAACTGGCCTTGCAAAAGCATGATGCGGCTGTGAATCTTGTGGTATCGGAATTGATTTAGGCGGGAGGAGTCTGTCAGGCACGGAGCAGGGGTATTTTGACAAGTGTGCCCAAGCGCACGGTGTCATCAATCGGGCAGATTGGTGGCAATTTATTTTTTTGCGGCGCAGAAGCGGCAAGGCTTGCCGGATATAGAAAGAACCGTGTACGGAAGACGGCTCCGCCGGATATGCCCTGTTTTACAGAGCATATGAAACCATGATTTTTCGTAACCAGATCCAAAAAGGTGACCCGGTGAGAAAAATAAAAAATAGGATAGATAAAGGAGGGATTCGATTATGGCGGTATTGCAGATGCAGCGAATCAGTATCTGCGCATTGAAGAAGAACCGGAAAGCAATTCTGGAAAAGCTGCAGAGCATGGGCGTCATGGAGGTCAGCCAATTTCTGGAGGAAGATGAAGATTTCCATCGGATGGATACGGCCAATGCCAAAAGCAGTTTTGAAAAAGCGGCATCCTCTGTTGAACGTGCGCTGGACATTCTTCAGATTTACGCCCCGGAGAAAAAGTCCATGCTGTCTTCCCTTGCAGGGAAAGAACTGATCGATCAGCAAAAATACCGGCAGATCATCGGAGACAAGGACAGTCTGCTGCGTTCAGCGAACCAGATCCAGTCGCTGGAACGTGAGCGGGCAGAGCAGAAATCCGAGATCCTGAAGCTGGAGAACAGCATCGAAAGCCTGACGCCGTGGCTTCCTCTGGAAGTCCCCATGGACTATGCGGGGACGAAGCACACGGAGATGCTTCTGGGGACGATGCCAGGGGAATGCAGTCTGGAGCAGATTTACTCTGTGATTGCAGAGAAAGCGCCCGAAGCACAGGGCTTTGAGGTGCATGTCATCTCCGCAGGAGCGGAGGGCACGTACCTGACGGTGTTCTGTTTAAAAGGCGAGGCGCGCCAGATTGAAGAAGCGCTTCGGAGCAGGGGATTTGCGAGGCCATCTCAGATTTTGCAGCAAGTGCCTGCCAGGGCAAAAGAGGAGATGGATGCTGAAATTAAAAAGAGGGAGCAGAAGATTGAGGAGATTGAGCGGAAGCTTTCCGGCATGGGCGGCAGCCGGGAAAACCTTAAGCTTCTTGCGGATTATTACCGTGTCCGGGCAGATAAGTATGAGATTCTCGGGACGCTGCCCCAGTCAGAACGTACATTTTTCATCAGCGGTTATGTACCGGTGAAGTATGCAGGCAGGCTTAAGGGCGCGCTGGAGAGCAGGTATGACTGCGTTGTGGACGTGGAAGAGCTGGGAGAGGATGAGGAAGCGCCGGTGCTTTTAGAGAATAATTCATTCTCCGAGAGCGCGGAAGGAGTTCTGGAATCCTACGGCCTTCCGGCTAAGGGGGAGGTTGACCCGACTACGATCATGTCTGCGTTCTACGTGTTTTTGTTCGGTTTGATGCTTTCAGACGCTGCATATGGGGCAATCGTATCTATTGCGTGCGGCGCGGCGCTGAAGAAATTCCCGAGAATGGGCGAGGGCATGAAAAAGTCATTAAAGCTGTTTTTCTGGTGCGGGCTTTCCACGCTGTTCTGGGGGATCATGTTCGGCGGTTATTTTGGAGATGTGGTGAATGTGGTGTCAAGGACATTCTCAGGCCGCGAGGTGGAGATACCGGCATTGTGGTTCATTCCGCTGAACGACCCCATGAAGCTTTTGATTTATTCGATGCTGTTCGGTCTGATCCATTTGTTTACAGGACTGGGGATTAAGGGATATATGTGCATCAAGGATAAGCGATATCTGGATTTCTTCTGCGATGTAGTACTCTGGTTCCTGCTTCTGGTGGGGCTGATCATCATGTTTCTGCCGACAGACATTTTTGCATCGGTTGCAGGGACAAAAATTGTGTTCCCGGCGTTTGTCAATCTTCTGGGAAAGGCGTTTGCAATCATTGGTGCAGTGGGGATCCTGTTTATGTCCGGAAGAGAGAACAAAAACTTCGGACTCAGAATTGCGCTGGGCGCATATGATTTATATAATATCACCGGATGGCTCAGCGATGTGCTGTCTTATTCCCGGCTTCTTGCGCTGGGGCTTGCGACAGGTGTAATCGCACAGGTTGTCAACCAGATGGGAAGCATGGCGGGCAACAGCGTCGCCGGCGTGATATTATTCATCGCGGTATTTATCGTTGGACATACGCTGAACCTGGCAATCAACCTGCTGGGGGCTTATGTGCATACAAACCGTCTGCAGTACGTGGAATTTTTCGGAAAATTCTATGAAGGCGGCGGAAGAGCATTTAATCCATTTAAAGAGAATACAAAATATGCAGATATTAAGGAGGAATAACAAATGATTTTAGAAAGTTTAGGGATTGTTTACGCGCTTTTAGGTGCAGCATGTGCGGTATTTCTTGCAGGTGCAGGTTCGGCATTGGGAGTTGGTATTGCAGGTCAGGCGGCGTCAGGCGTTGTATCTGAAGATCCAAGCAAGTTTGCAAAGGTTCTGATCATGCAGCTTCTGCCCGGTACACAGGGTATCTACGGCCTTCTGGTTGGATTCATCACTCTGTCTAAGATCGGTATCATCGGCGGCGGTGCAGTTGAGATTTCTCCATCCACAGGGCTTTTGATTCTGGCGGCCTGCCTTCCCATCGGGATCGTAGGGTTGATTTCCGGAAAATCCCAGGGCAAGACCGCTGCGGCGGCGATCGGAATCGTTGCTAAGAAACCGGATCAGTTCGGTAAAGCAATGCTGTTCCCTGCAATGGTTGAGACCTATGCGATTCTTGCACTGCTGATCTCTATTCTGGCAGTCAGCGGAATTCAGGTATAATAAGGCTTGATTTTTGCGGCAGGCTGCGCGGGAGGCAGGTTCTTGCAGTCTGTCCTGCAAAGACAAATTATTGATGAGTATGAGGTGTGATAGATGAGTGGATTAGACAAGATAAAAAGTCAGATCCTGGATGAAGCGAACCACTCAGCAGAGGCGAAGATCGCAGAGGCCAATGAGAAAGCAGAGCAGATGTTAAGCGAAGCGAAGGCGGAGGCTGAAGCAGAGGTTGCAAGGATTTCTGCAAAATCCCAGGAGGCGATTGCCGTCTATGCGGACCGGGTGAAATCATCCGGAGAGATGCAGCGCAAGCAGGCAATCCTTCAGGCAAAGCAGGAAGTGATTGCGGACGTTCTCCAGAAGGCATATGAGAAGGTGTGCGCGCAGGAGACGGCAGCGTATTTCGAGATGATCCGGAAAATGCTCGAAAAATACGCCCAGCCCGGCGACGGAATCATTTCTTTTAATGCAAAAGATCTAAAGCGTATGCCGAAGGGATTTGAGGCGGAGATGGAAAAGGCGGCCGGAAAAAAGGGCGGCAGCCTTAAGCTGTCTGAGGAGGCCAAAGACATGGACGGCGGCTTTATCCTTGTATATGGCGGTGTGGAAGAGAATTGTACGATCCGGGCAATGTTTGATGCGAAAAGAGACCATTTGTCCGATAAAGTTCATGAGGTGATGTTTGTATAGAATACGGCCGTGCGCATTTTACGCACTGCCAAATACACAGTATGCAGAAAAAGCTGCCGGAGGCGGGTTTTCTGTATGGCACAGGAGGGAATATTTTGAATGATTTAGAATATACTTACGCGGTCGCGCGTATACGTTCGCTGGAAGCATCCCTGCTGACGGATTCTGTCATTGACCAGCTTGTGAACTGTCAGAGTGAAAAGCAGTGCCTGGAGCTGTTAAGCGAAAAGGGCTGGGGAGACCATGAGACCGGTCTTGACGCCTCCGCAATGCTGAAGCGCGAGGAAGAGAAGACCTGGGAAGTGATACGGGAAGTGGCGCCGGATCTGTCTGTCTTTGACGTGCTTTCTTATTCAAAGGTATACCATAATCTGAAAGCGGCGATCAAGGAAGTATGTACCGAGGTCCAGAGTGAAAATATTTTCTATGATGATTGTGCGATTCCGGGGTCGGAGATGCTTGGCATCGTGGAAAACAAAGAATTTGGCCGCCTTCCGGACAATATGGCAGCCGTGGCGCAGGAGGCATATGATACGCTTTTGCATACGCGGGACGGCCAGTTATGTGATGTGATCGTTGACCGGGCGGCATTGGACGCCATCTATGAGGCAGGACGGAACTCGAAGGACGAGATTATCCGCAATTATGCGGAGTCCACAGTTGCAATCGCGGATATTAAGATTGCCGTGCGCTGCCAGAAGACGGGAAAGTCGCTGGACTTTATCAGACGGGCTCTGGCGGACTGTGAAAGCGTCAGTGCGGAACAGCTTGCCAAGGCTGCCCTTGCGGGTTCGGAGGCAATTGGGGAATATCTGTCCGGGACGGCCTATGCGGAAGGAGCCCAGGCTCTGGAAGAATCTCCGTCCGCATTTGAACGCTGGTGTGACAACCGGATGATGGATACGATCCGTCCCCAGAAGTATAACGCGTTTTCAGTAGGACCTCTGGTAGCGTATCAGCTTGCCAGGGAGAATGAGATTAAGACAGTTCGGATCATCCTGACCGGGAAGCAGAATGAGTTCCCGGATGAGGCGATTCGGGAAAGGGTAAGGGAGATGTATGTATAAGATTGCGGTAATCGGCGATTATGACAGTATCTATGGTTTCGCGACGCTGGGTCTTAGCATCTGTCCGGTAAAGACCCCCGAAGAAGCCAGGGATAAGCTGCGCCAGTTAGCAGGCGGAAAATATGGGATAATCTATATTACAGAAGCCGCGGCGGCAGAAATAAAAGATGAGATAGCAGAATATCAGGAGCAGACAATGCCTGCGATTATCCAGATTCCGGGTGTGTCCGGGAATACCGGGGCAGGCGTGGAAGGCGTTAAGAAGACGGTGGAGCAGGCTGTCGGGTCGGATATTTTGTTTGCAGAGGAATAAAGGGAGGTAATTCGTCAAATGAGCAGAGGCGTAATTAAAAAAGTCGCAGGCCCGCTTGTTATTGCATCGGGTATGCGCGACGCGAATATGTTCGACGTGGTTCGTGTCAGCAACCAGAGACTGATTGGCGAAATCATTGAAATGCATGGAGATGAGGCTTCCATTCAGGTTTATGAGGAAACTTCCGGATTGGGACCGGGGGAACCGGTTGAATCTATGGAAGTACCCATGGCCGTGGAACTGGGGCCGGGGCTCATCACCAGCATCTATGACGGGATCCAGAGGCCGCTGGATGATATTATGAAAGTATCCGGGAATAACTTAAAGCGTGGCGTGGAGGTTCCGTCACTGAAGCGTGACCTGAAGTGGAATTTTGTCCCTGCCGTGGAGGTCGGGGATGAAGTGGAGCCGGGCGACGTGATCGGTACGGTCCAGGAGACGATCGTTGTAGAGCAGAAGATTATGGTTCCGGTGGGAACCAAAGGAAAAATAAAAGAGATCAAAGCCGGGGAATTTACGGTAGAAGACGTGGTAGCGGTTGTGGAGACCGCAGACGGAGACAAAGAGCTGACCATGATGCAGAAGTGGCCGGTTCGCCGCGGAAGGCCTTATCAGAAAAAGCTCCCGCCGGAGATGCCGCTGGTAACAGGACAGCGTGTTGTAGATACCTTCTTTCCCATCGCAAAGGGCGGTGTGGCTGCGGTACCGGGGCCGTTCGGAAGCGGTAAGACAGTGATCCAGCATCAGCTTGCAAAGTGGGCGGAGGCAGACATCGTGGTCTATATCGGATGCGGAGAGCGTGGAAACGAGATGACCGACGTTCTGAACGAATTCCCGGAACTGAAAGACCCGAAGACAGGACAATCCCTGATGGAGAGAACGGTTCTGATCGCAAATACATCCGATATGCCTGTGGCTGCCCGTGAGGCATCTATTTACACTGGGATTACGATCGCGGAGTATTTCCGTGATATGGGATATTCCGTTGCATTGATGGCAGACTCCACTTCCCGCTGGGCAGAGGCGCTCCGTGAGATGTCCGGACGTCTGGAAGAGATGCCAGGTGAAGAAGGTTACCCGGCTTATCTGGGCAGCCGTTTGGCGCAGTTCTACGAGCGTGCCGGACATGTGGTTTCCCTGGGAAAAGAAGGGCGTGAGGGCGCGCTGTCTGTAATCGGCGCCGTATCCCCTCCGGGCGGTGATATTTCCGAGCCCGTATCTCAGGCCACGCTGCGTATTGTCAAGGTGTTCTGGGGACTGGACTCCGCACTGGCATACAAGAGGCATTTCCCTGCCATCAACTGGCTGACAAGCTATTCTCTGTATGTGGATAATATGAGAGAATGGTTCAATACACAGGTTGCGGAAGACTGGATGGAAAACCGGCAAAAGATGATGTCGCTTTTACAGGAAGAGGCAGAGCTGGAAGAAATCGTAAAGATGGTTGGTATGGACGCACTGTCAGCAGGCGACCGCCTGAAGATGGAGGCGGCACGCTCCATCCGTGAGGACTTTTTGCACCAGAACTCCTTCCATGAGGTAGATACCTATACTTCTTTGAAGAAGCAGCATATGATGATGAATCTGGTTATCGCATATTATGAAATGTCAGTGCAGGCCCTTTCACAGGGAGCGCCTCTCCAGAAGCTGATCGATATGCCGGTGCGTGAGCAGATCGGACGTTTCAAATATGTGACAGAAGACAATCTGGACGTGGAATTTGACAGAGTCAATAAGGAACTGCATGTTGAAGTGGCCAATTCATTGGGAAAGGAGGAATTCTAAATGACAAAAGAGTATAGAACCATACAGGAAGTTGCCGGCCCGCTGATGCTGGTACGCGGCGTAGAGAATGTCACCTACGATGAACTGGGAGAGATCGAGCTTGCAAGCGGGGAGACCCGCCGGTGCAAGGTTTTGGAGATCAACGGCAGTGATGCACTGGTACAGTTGTTTGAAAGCTCCACAGGTATCAACCTGTCTAACAGCAAGGTTCGTTTCCTTGGAAGGAGCATGGAGCTGGGCGTATCTGAGGATATGCTGGGACGTGTCTTTGACGGCCTGGGCAATCCCATCGACGACGGCCCGGCAATCCTCCCGGATGCCCGCATGGACATTAACGGCCTGCCAATGAACCCGGCGGCCAGAAGCTACCCGGAAGAGTTTATTCAGACAGGAGTATCCGCCATTGACGGGCTGAACACACTGGTCCGTGGCCAGAAGCTGCCGATCTTCTCGGCGTCCGGCCTGCCCCATGCCAATCTGGCGGCTCAGATTGCAAGACAGGCAAAGGTTCTGGGAACCGATGAGAACTTTGCCGTTGTATTTGCCGCGTTGGGTATCACGTTTGAGGAATCCAACTTCTTTATTGAAAGCTTTAAGGAGACCGGCGCGATTGACCGTACCGTCCTTTTTATCAATCTGGCAAATGACCCGGCTATCGAGCGTATCGCAACCCCGAAGATGGCGCTGACGGCTGCGGAATATCTGGCGTTTGAGAAGGATATGCACGTACTGGTTATCCTGACCGATATCACCAACTACGCGGACGCCCTGCGTGAGGTATCCGCGGCACGTAAGGAAGTACCGGGCCGCCGTGGTTATCCCGGATATATGTACACGGATCTGGCGACCATGTATGAAAGAGCCGGACGTCAGAACGGGAAGAAGGGAAGTATCACCATGATTCCCATCCTGACCATGCCGGAAGATGACAAGACCCATCCAATCCCCGACCTGACCGGATATATCACAGAGGGGCAGATTATCCTGAGCCGTGACCTTTACCGGAAAGGCATTGCGCCGCCCATCGACGTTCTGCCGTCCCTGTCCCGTCTGAAAGATAAGGGGATCGGGGAAGGCAAGACCCGTGCGGATCATGCAAATACCATGAACCAGTTATTCTCCGCCTATGCCCGTGGAAAGGACGCCAAGGAATTAATGGTGATCTTAGGCGAGGCTGCTTTGACAGAGATTGACTTGATTTATGCGAAGTTTGCGGATGCCTTTGAGGCGGAATATGTATCTCAGGGGTACAATGCGGACAGGGGCATTGAAGAAACATTAGAGATTGGCTGGAAATTGCTCTCCATGCTGCCGAGAACGGAGCTGAAGCGTATTGATGACAAGTTCCTTGATCAATATTATCAGGGCTGATATCGCGACCCGTTCCCTGCCGCCCGTGCCAAAAGGGCATGGAATCCAGACAGGAACGCGGCGGTATCGGAATGTCAGGCAGCAGATTTTAAGAAGGAGAGGTGATTACATTTGGCTGCAACACAGGTAAACCCTACCCGTATGGAGCTGACGCGTCTGAAAAAGAAACGTATTACGGCAATCCGCGGACACAAGCTGCTGAAAGATAAGCGTGACGAGCTGATGCGCCAGTACCTTGACCTGGTACGCGAAAATATGGAAGTACGCAAACGGGTAGAAGCGGGAATTCTTTCCGCGAATAAAAATTTCGTAATCGCCAAGGCAGGTATGTCGGAAGCTGCCCTCAAGACGGCATTGATGGCTCCCAAACAGGAGATCAACTTAGTTCCCGGAGAAGCCAATGTTATGAGTGTCAATATCCCGACATTTGAGTATAAGACAAGGACGGCAGATGAGAACGACATCTACTCCTATGGTTTTGCATTTACATCCAGTGATCTGGACGGTGCGGTGAAATCCCTGGCAGATATCCTGCCGGATATGATCCGCCTCGCAGAATGCGAAAAAGCCTGCCAGCTTATGGCGGCAGAAATTGAAAAAACAAGACGGCGTGTAAACGCATTGGAACACGTGATCATTCCAGAGACGGAGACGAATATCAAATATATTACCATGAAGCTGGACGAGAACGAGAGAAGTACCCAGATCCGGCTGATGAAGGTGAAGGACATGATGCTTGAAGAGGCGCATGGGTATTCGGAAAAATAAAATTTGAAGAAAAAAGCGCCCAATGGCAGTAGCCCATAAGGAAATATTGTAAAACTTATGACGAATGCCAGGTAAATGGGAAAAGAATAACTGCTATGCAAAAGGATTATCCGATTGCATAGCAGTTTTCTTTTGCCGTTTTATTTGATTTTTGGTTTTCAACGTTCCAGCGGAACGCGCAGCTATTGTTAACGGCAATGATTTCAGGGGTTTGGGGACATGTCACCAACAAGCATTTAGTAGAAATTCCAGGAACGGATTTCGGCTAAATACGCAATCTTACGGAAGATTGCATTGCTTGCGAACTTTGTCCCGAATTCGGGGGAATAGCAGTTATACTGAAAGTCAGATTATCCCGAATACCTCATAGAACGCCGGTAATAGCGGCATTTCTTAGAGAAATAGGATGATTACAAGGCAACAGGGAAACAATTTCCTTACGAAATGTCTCCCGAATGACTAGCTTTGTATTGAGATTTTTGATAAAAATTTTTTTCTTATCCTATTGACAACGAAAAAGATCCGTGCTATTATTCCTAATAAAGTTAGTAATTAAGAAAGGGGTTTGGCGTATGGACTACACGGAATTAGCGATACAGCTTATTGATATGCGCGCCTCTGCGCCGCAAATTAAGATGGAGAGAACTATGTCCCAAATTGCAAGAGGCGAAGTTTTAGCGTTAAATTATTTGGCGGCAAACGGAAACCGGGCATATCCCAAAGATATGAGCAAAGCACTTATGCTTACCACAGCGAGAGTCGCAGCCATGCTAAAATCTTTAGAGGGACAGGATATGATCACACGAACTCCTGACCCCGCAGACAACCGACAGGTCATTGTTTGTCTGACAGAAAAGGGCATAGCCTTAGTCGAAGATCGCCGAACCGGACTGATTCATTCGGTGGCAAAAATGTTGGAGGCTTTAGGTGAAGAGGATGCAAAAGCCTATGTTCGCATACAGGCCAAGCTGGTCGAACTGGGCGACATTTGGAGGTGATAGTCTTTGTAAAAACGCAGGTCCGAACAACAAAACAGATGAGGCGCTATAGATTACTATAGAGATAAGTCCTATGCGAGCAATTCGCATAGGACTTTATTTTTTAGGAGGTAATAACATGAACCCAATCATACAAGTGGAGCATTTCTCAAAAAAATACGGGGATTTCACAGCGGTGGATGACATCTCCTTCACCGTAGACGAGGGCAGTATTTTTGCTTTTCTCGGTCCCAATGGTGCAGGCAAAAGCACGACCATCAACACCTTGTGTACGATCCTTGACAAAACAGAAGGCACTTTGACAATTAACGGTCATGATGTTGATAAGGAGCGTAGCTTGGTGCGCAAAGACATTGGAATCGTCTTTCAGGATTCCACACTCGACGCTCAAATGACCGTGGAAGAAAACCTGAAATACCATTGCAGCTTCTACAAGGTGCCGAAGAACGAGGTGCGGGAGCGTATCGACTTTGCCCTTGATCTGGTGGAGCTTACGGAATGGAAACGAGCGGCAGTGGGCAGTCTGTCCGGCGGTATGAAACGGCGGGCAGAGATTGCCAGAGGTTTGGTACACGACCCCAAGGTTTTATTTTTGGACGAACCTACCACCGGTCTTGATCCACAAACCAGAGCCAATGTGTGGGAATATATCCAGCGGCTGCAAAAGCAGAAAAATATGACGATCTTTCTGACCACCCACTATATGGACGAGGCAGAGGTCTGTTCAAAAATCGTCATTATGGATCACGGAAAAATCGTTGCCCACGATACACCAGAGAATCTAAAACACCAATACACCGGCACAGAGGTGGATGTTGTCTGCATACAGACCGAACCATTGGAATCAGCATTGCGTGAACGAGAGGTTTCCTGTCGGAAAGATGGGAACAAGCTGATGTTCCATACGAAGAAAGCTCCTGCTGCCTTGGAAATCTTATCAGCACATAGGGGCGAGATTACCGATTTTGAAGTAAAAAACGGAACGCTGAATGAAGTGTTCCTTGCGATTACAGGAAAGGAGATTCGAGAATGAACCCGATTACAGCGATTGTACAAAGAAATTTACTGAATTATGTAAGGAGTAAGGGACGGGTATTTGGCTCACTCTTTATGTCTATGTTTATGCTGGTGATGTTTTCGTTTCTGATGAAGTCTTCTATGAGCGGTCTTGATGCGCCAATGCCTTACCTGATTTCCGGCGTGATAATTATGAGCGTATTTCAGGTTAGCGTCAATAATTCCTCTGATATCCTGTCCGACATTTCCAGCGGCTACATGAAAGAGGTTCTGGTTGCGCCCATCGCACGGACACAGATTTCTATGGGGCACATTCTGTCGGGGGCGGTCATCGCCGCCCTGCAAGGTGTTGTTACCATGGTCTGCGGCATTGTGCTTGGACTGCGTGTGGGCGTTTTGCAAATTCTGCTTCTGGCTGCGGCGATGTTGATTTCCGCTATGGCATTCAGTGCGATCGGTCTGTTTTTAGCCACCGTCTCCCGCAACTCCCCTGCCTTTCAGACCCTCAGCTCCATGATAATGATGCCTCTGACCTTTGTTTCCGGTGCGTATATCCCCACCACCATTATACCCGGTTTTCTCTTGCCAATCGTTTACCTGAATCCACTTACTTATACGACCTCGATTTTCCGTTATATCGCTTTGGGGGCGCATACGCTGACCACAGAGGAACTGGTAGAACAAGGCATGGCGTTTTCTATTGGAGGATTTGTCATTACGCCGCTGATGGGACTGGCTATTACCGTTTTGATTGGCGCATTTTTCTTTATGCTTTGTGTCCGTAAATTCAACCGGGCGGATTTCTCTACCATCAAGGTCGCCACAGGTATGCGAGGTGGCGGAGCCGCAGCAAGGAGGTAATATATGGAATTGCAACTGGAAGTTGTTACAAAAAGCTATAAGAACAAACAGGTTCTAAAAGGGATTTCCCTCATCATGAGGGTGGGAGTCTATGGTCTGCTGGGTCCTAACGGAGCAGGAAAAACTACTATGATCCGAATATTGGCTGATGTGCTGCGTCCCACAAAAGGGAGTATCCTGTATGACAGAAAGGACATTCATGCTGTAGGTGATGAATATAGAGCGAACATCGGCTATCTGCCCCAGAATGTCAGCTTTTATGGTGACTTTACCGGCAGGGATTATCTGGAATACTCAGCAGCGCTGAAGGGAATGGAAAAGACTCACGCGAAAAAGCGGATCGAAGAATTGGCATACAGCGTCGGCTTGTTGGATGATCTGAATCGGAAATGCACCGCTTATTCCGGTGGAATGCAGCGTAGGCTTGGCATTGCTCAAGCTCTTCTGGACGATCCGGAGATTTTGATTCTGGACGAACCCACCTCCGGCCTGGACCCTTACGAGCGAATCAAATTCCGCAACATCATCTCCGCTTACGCAAAAGACCGTCTGGTGTTGCTCTCCACACATATCGTATCGGATGTGGAACAGATTGCTGCACAGATTATGATGATGGAGTACGGAACTATCCAGCACATCCATCCGGGCGGAGAATATGTCCGCATGATGGAAGGCCGGGTCTGGCTGGTGGAGATGCCTGCCGAACAGCTTGTGAGCTATCAAAACCAGGCTGTTATAAGCAATGTCAGGGCGAAAGGTGACTGCATGGAAGTCCGTATTATTGAGGATGCGAAACCTGCCAGTAATGCGGTACAGGCCATGCCGACGCTGGAGGACGCTTATTTGTATCTCTTTAACTATCTGCCCCAAAAGGCCGGGAGGTAATTTTATGCCATTATTACGATTTGAACTTCGAAAACTGTTGCTAAACAAGAAAACTTTGATTTTGCTACTATGCCTGTTTGTCCTTTACAGTGTGATCGGTTTGACCTCCACCATGTTCCTGATTGGCGGCAATGACAGCTACCGCGCCTACGAGGAGTTAGCCGCCGATTGGGAGGGAACGTTTGACAGTGAAAAGGCTGCACAAGCGGAAAAAATTTATCAGGAAGTCAGTGCTCGGTACGGCACGGATGCGCGGATGATTGCCCGAAGTGTCAAAGACCAGCCGGAAATCATTCTGGCGGTGAACTATCACGCCTATGCCGGACGGGTAAAGGAATATTGGAACGGTACACCGCCGGAGAGCGCCGGGGAACCTTATGGGATTGCCCTTCTGCAAAAGAAAGTCCCAGAGCTGGAACGACAGGGAAAGCAGGATACCTCTGACTACCGCGAACTGTCCGATTCCCTGCAAAGGCTGAAAGAACTGGGTGAGCCGAAGTTTGCCAATACTCTGCTATGGGAGAACTTGTTCAACAACTGGGGAGAACACATGATGCAGTTCCTGCTGTTCGTGCCACTGACCTTTGTCATTGCTCCGGTTTTTGCTGTGGAACGATCCAGCGGTATGGACAATCTGATTTTAAGTTCCCGAAACGGCAGGCGGAAAATCGTCACAGCAAAATTATTGAGCGTAATTACCGCCTCCACGATTGTAGTCTTGCTGTATCTGATTGCAACCTTTCTGTTCGGTTTTCTGCCCCATGGAAGTTTCCACGGTTGGGATGCTGCCATTCAGTCCATTCCCACCTATGCTCAGTCCATGTTCCAATTTAAGGTCTGGCAACTTGCCGCGGTTGGTGCCGCATGGCTTATTTTTACCGGTGCGGTTTATAGTCTGATTATCTGCTTTATTTCCTCCCGCATGAAAAGTCAGATTGGCACGGCGGGTATAAGCCTGGCAATTCTGTTTGTGAATGTGGGGCTGGCAGCAATGGGCGATACCGTTACACAGAGGCTTGGAGCACTTGTGGATCTCGGACTGGCCAATGTCACGATGATGAAAGAGGTGTTCGGCGGATCTAAGGTGTTCAGCATGTTCGGAATGAACGTCAGCTACCCGGTTATGGCAATTTTCGTTTTGACCGCTATTTCTGCCGTTGTCGCTTTTGGAACTTACTTAGGGCAGAAAAGCAGAGCCGTAGCATGACAGAGGACTTAAGAAAATGAAACTCAGTATTATAGCGGTCATATAACAGTTCTGATTCCATTCTGGCCCACATGCTTTCGCAGCGGGCATTATCATGGCATCTTCCACCTGCGCTGTTCATGCTTTGCCGGATGCCATAATGACAGACTGCATCCCGGTAAAGCTGGCTGGTGTACTGGCTTCCCCTGTCACTGTGGATGATCGCCCCGCGGATGCCTGGATATGCCCTCGCTGCATTTTCCAGTGTCTGCACACATAACGGGGCTTTCATGTTAGTGTCCATCGCCAGGCCGGCCACACTGGAATCGAAGCTGTCAAAAACAGCGGAAACATACAGCTTTCCATCGCTGGCTTTGATCTCTGTTATGTCTGTTACGCATTTGGCCAGCGGCTTCTCTGACTTGAAATCACGTTTTAACAGATCTTCTGATTTCCGGGCTTCACGATCCGCTTTCGTGACTCCGTTTGGCTTGCGCCTGGGATGATGGCTGATGCCGATATCTTCCATGAGCGGTCTTTATTTGCCAGATACCGATAAAAACCCTGCCTGCTGACATGAAGAGCCTGGCAGTAAAAGGAAATATTCAATAAGTATAAAAATAGAATCCAGATTGCCTTGAGAGAGTAAACATAATTTTAAGCGTCAAAGCTGAAATGATACAAGCATGCTTGACAGATCATCTTATAAATGTTATTTTTAGGATCTACCAGGGAAAAAAACAGTTTTTTTGCAGCAATCAGGAAAGTGAACCAGGGGAATAGGGAGCTTTTTGGAAAGCAGGTATTGAGTATAGGAGAATAGGATGAGTGAAAGGCTTCGCCAAATTCCCGGATTGAGCCGGGAGGAAGAAGAGCAGCAGCTGGCAGGGATCATCAGCATTGCACAGAAGAATCTGGCCAGGACAGAGGAGCATATCAGGCAGTTATCAGAGGATTTGTATAAAATATATGAGCAGATGGAAGCGGAAGGGTCAGAGGCCAAACAGGCGCTGCTGCTTTTGCATAACACGCGGTCGCAGCTTTTGGGGGATGAGCGTGAGCTGATAAGATGCCGTAAAGCAAGAAAGAAACCCTATTTTGGACGGATTGATTTTAAAGCTTTGGATCAGCCCTGTGAAGAGTCCTACTATGTAGGGAGGGTCGGTATTGCCCAGGATGGCACCCGGCCTGTTGTCATTGACTGGAGAGCGCCAATCGCGTCGGTTTATTATGAAAATGTGACGGGCTCCTGCGGATACACTGTTCCTGATGAGAAGTCTTATGAGATTGACCTGAAACGCAAGCGCACATATGATATTGAAGAGGATCAGTTAAAAGATTTTTATGATTCCGATGTGGTCGTAAACGACGAGCTGCTGAACAAATATCTGGCAAAGAGCAAAAATGCGGTGTTGGGTGAAATTATTGCCACGATACAAAAGGAGCAGAATGGGATTATCCGAAAATCGCCCAAATCGAACCTCATTGTTCAGGGAGTGGCGGGTTCGGGAAAAACGACAGTGGCAATGCACCGCATTTCTTATATTTTATATAATTATGAGGATGAATTCAGGCCGGAAGATTTCTACATTATTGGAAGCAACCGAATCCTGCTGAATTATATTACCGGCGTACTGCCGGAGCTGGATGTGTACGGGGTATCCCAGATGACTATGGAGCAGCTGTTTGTGCGGCTCCTTTATGAGGATTGGGATTCAAAGATACATAGTATCTGCCCCATAGACCAAAAGGCTCAGGACGCCCGCACAAGAGGAAGCGTGTCGTGGTTCCATGATCTGGAGCAGTTCTGTAGGGACTACGAAAATTCCGTGATACCAAAAGAGGAGATCCGTTTAGAGAAAAATGGAATCCTCCTTTTGGACGAAGCAGCAGTCAACCGGTATCTGGAACAGCATCAGCGCGTTTCCATGCAGGAGAAGATTCATATGCTGAACCAGATTCTGCTGTCAAAACTGGAAAACGAATTATCGGGGAAATATGTTTCCTACAGCCCGATGGAAAAAAAGGAGCTGCAGCGTAAGTATCGGCGGCATTTCGGGCGGGATGTGTGGAAAGGCTCCATATTTGAAGTGTATCAGGAATTTCTGCGGAGCCAGGGGCAGAAAGGAAAAAAACTGTCATTTACGGAAAATGTGTTTGACGTCTATGATCTGGCGGCGCTTGCGTATCTTTATAAGCGGATCAAGGAAACAGACGGAATCCGCGAGGCAAGCCATGTGATCATTGATGAAGCGCAGGACTTCGGAATGATGGCATATGGGGCATTGGAATACTGCCTTCGCGGCTGTACTTATACGATTATGGGAGATGTGTCCCAGAATATCCATTTCGGTTATGGACTGGATGACTGGGAAGAGCTGAAAAAGCTGATGTTGGACCGGAATCCTGACGGTTTTCAAGTGTTGAAAAAAAGCTATCGGAACACGGTAGAAATCTCTCGTTTTGCCGGAGAAATCCTGAGGCACGGGAACTTTTCTGTCTATCCGGCGGAACCCATCAGCCGGCATGGAAACGAAGTGCGTGTGATGGGCTGCACGGATGAAGAATCCATGCTCCGGGAAACGGTGAAACTTATCCGGGGATGGCAGAAGGAAGGCCACGCTACGATTGCGGTCATCTGCCGTGATGAATCAGAAACGGCTATGGTGGGCAGCAGGCTGGGCAGAGAAATACCGCTTGCAGGAAGTAATCCGAAAACCATGGAATTTGGAAACGGCGTTATGCTGCTTCCGGTGGAATATACGAAAGGACTGGAATTTGATGCGGTATTGATTTATCACGCATCTGCCGGGAGTTATCCGGCAATGGATGAATATGTAAAGCTGTTGTATGTGGCTGCCACCCGCGCCCTGCACGAACTGGCGGTTCTCCATCAGGGGGATCTGACGGATTTAATCGGAAAGCGGGCGTCTGCCGAGAAGCACATACAGTCATTGGAAAATGAAATTCCAAAGGTTCCAAAAGAGGACGGGTATCCTGGGAAGAATGAAATCCCTTTTAAAGTGCATTCGGGAAAAGAAAAGGCCGTCCGGGGAACGGACAGGAGGGAAATGACGGGTGGAATCCGGGAGACAGAGGGGAAAAGAGCGTCAGAAAGCATCCGGGGAACGGACAGACATAAAACGTCAGAGAGAACCCGGAAGGAGGAACGTTTTCTCCCAATCAATCCATCGCCCTGCCAGTTTAACGAATGCCCGGATAACAACCTGCTGCGTCCAATGGGACACGGCTCCATGGACTCTTCGATCCGCGCGGTCAGGAAGAGAAAAACATGTATTGACCTGGCAGGCGGTTACGGAATCCTTCGCCTGACCCCTCTGGAGGATACGGTGATCAGGGTACAGTTCAAAAAAGGAAAGCTGGCGGACTTTGAGCCGGGGTATTGGGATTACAGGCCGGAAAGCAGGTGTGTGTGGAACGCGAAAGGCGGAAAGAATCTGGTGGAAGTTGATACCGGGACAGTCAGGGTTCGGATAGACAAAAACACGGGAGCGCTGCGGTTCATGAATCAAAAAGGAAAATTACTGCTGGCGGAGAAAGAATCGCTGCCCAGACAGATAGAACCGGATGCCGGGTTTTGGGCGCGGATGTATTTTGACTGGCCCAGGACAGAAAAAATATGTGCGAAGGGGATTCTGAAAAATGAATTGCTCCCCATGAACCAGAAAGCAAGGTACATCAGCTTTGGCGGCAAGAAACTGCGCATGCCCCTTCTCGTCTCCGACTACGGATATGGTATCGGAATCGCAGCGGAAAATACGGTGATGTGCTGCGCGATCTCTTCGCATGGAACTTTCGTGCATACGGAAGGGAGCGGACAGATCGATTATTATTTTCTTTATGGTGAAAATCAGGAGGCCGTCCTGAGACTGTACCAGAAGCTTCAATGAGGTGGATGGGGCGTAAGGGGCGTTAAGTGCTGGCGCCACTTGTTTAGCAACAACGAAAACGGGGAATTTTGCTTCGAGAAAAACAGCAGATCGTCTGGCAAATAAAGCATGCTCCTGAGCGCATGGGTGGGGACAAAAATGGAAAGTATTAAGCGTCGTACTTTTGAAGTGATACAGATTGGGAAAGACAGGGATTTCATAAGCATATTTTTTGATGTGTTTATTACGGTTGTGATTTTTATCAGTTTATTCGTGACATTGTTCGAGACTTTTTCGGCTGCCGGCCCTTACATGGAACAGTTGAAACTGGTGGAACTGGTTACCATGATCATTTTTGCCGCGGAGTATGTGATGCGAATCTGGACGGCGGAATATCTTTATCCGAAGAAGAGCAGTTTCCGGGCAAAGCTGGCGTTTATGAGTTCTTTTTATGGCGTGATCGATCTGCTGACATTCGTGCCCTATTTTCTCCCGATCTTTTTCCCGGCAGGGGCTGTGGCATTCAGGATGTTCCGAGTAGCAAGAATTTTCCGGCTGTTCCGTATCAATGCATATTATGACGCGTTTAATGTGATTGCGGAGGTTATGATTGAAAAAAAGGATCAGATTTTATCCTCTGTGTGGATGATCCTGATTTTGATGATTGCTTCCTCTCTGTGCATGTACAGCCTGGAAAATGAAGCCCAGCCGGATAAATTCAGGGACGCCTTTTCCGGCATCTGGTGGGCAGTGTCTACATTGCTGACTGTGGGCTACGGTGATATCTATCCGGTTACCCTGGCGGGGAGGATTGTGGGGATTTTTATTGCATTTCTGGGAGTGGGCATGGTGGCCATCCCAACAGGTATTATTTCCGCCGGATTCGTGGAACAGTATACAAAAATGAAATCCCTTGCCGAGTATTCCGAAGAGGCGGATATCCATTTTATTACCCTGAAGATCAGCGAGAAGCATCCCTGGGAAAGCCTTTCGGTAAAAAAGGTTTCTCTGCCGCCGGGGCTGATCCTTGTGGTGGTCTGCCGGGGAAATAAGGCAATCGTCCCACGGGGGAATACCATCCTTAAAGCGGGCGACCAGCTCGTCCTGGGGGCGGAGAGCTACAAGGATGAGATTGGGATCAGGCTGAAGGAAGTCATTTTGCGTAAAGAACACCCATGGGTGGGAAACATGATTCAGGATATCCGGTTTTCACGCAATACCCTGATCGTCATGATACGAAGGCGGGATAAAGTCCTGATTCCCGGAGGGATGCAGGTACTCAAAGCAGGCGACCAGGTCGTCCTGTTTACGAGCAACGATCCCCATGAACAGTCGGTGAATCTGCCAGTGTAGAGCCGCCCTGATGCCCCATGGAAATTGTGATACAGTCCACTGGACGGCCAAAAGGGCGGAGGGCGCAAAGTAAACAACATTCTCACATTTCAAACACAGAAACTTCACAAACATTTGTTACCTTTACATCTGGTAAGATACTGAAGAGCGGCTGTGTCCGGTGCAGCCGGCGGGAGGAGTACCCGCCGGTGCGGCCGGAAGTCACGGAGCAGGACGGAACAGGTATCCTGTGGAATATATTGTACTACATAATCGCTAGGGAGGTAAGGACTTGATAGAGGTAAAGAATTTAGTGAAAAAATATGGAACACATTTAGCCGTAGACCACCTGGATTTTCAACTGGAACCAGGGAGAATCTACGGCTTTTTGGGTCCCAACGGCGCAGGGAAATCAACCACCATGAATATCATGACCGGATATCTGGGGGCAACAGAGGGGCAGGTTGTCATTGACGGGCATGATATTTTAAAGGAACCCGAGGAGGCGAAGAAACATATCGGGTATCTGCCGGAGCTTCCGCCGCTCTATATGGATATGACCGTATCCGAGTATCTGGAATTTGCGGCAGAGTTAAAAGAACTTCCCAGAAAGGAACGGGAGGATTCCGTCCAAAAGGTGATGGACATTACCCGGCTCAACGACGTACAGTTCCGTCTGATCAAGAACCTGTCCAAAGGATACCGCCAGAGGGTGGGGTTGGCCCAGGCAATTTTGGGGTTCCCGGATATTATTATTCTGGATGAGCCGACCGTAGGGCTGGATCCCAAGCAGATCATTGAGATCCGCGAACTGATCCGGGATATGGCAAAGGAACACACGGTGATTCTGAGTTCCCATATTCTGGCGGAAGTACGGGAAGTCTGCGATTATATTATGATCATTTCCAAAGGAAAGCTGGTAGCCAGTGATACGCCTGAGAATCTGGAGCATCTGATGGCGGGGCAGAACAGTCTGGAGATCGAGACAAAAGCAAAACCGGAAGACGTCAGAAGGATTCTTAAGGAGGTATCCGGGATTGAAAGAATGGAATTTGACAGGACAAAGGATGCCACGACGTATGCAAAGATCGAGGTGAAATCGGGATCCGGCAGGGAGCAGGATCTCAGGGAAGCGGTATTCCTCGCATTTGCAGAGGCAGGATGCCCGCTTCTGATGCTAAAGGCGTCCAGGGCAAGTCTGGAAGAGGTATTCATGGAACTGACTCAGGCAGAGGAGGTGGCGGCAGATGCTGGCGATTTATAAGAGAGAGCTTCGCTCCTATTTCCAGTCCATGGTGGGCTGCGTTTTTGTTGCGTTTCTTGTGTTGTTTACAGGGATTTACTTTACGGCATATAATCTGACGGCAGGATATCCGTATTTTTCCTATACATTATCCGGCTCCCTGATCGTATTTATTGTGGGGATTCCTCTGATCACCATGCGGAGCTTTGCGGAGGAGCGGAAGAACAAGACCGACCAGCTTCTTTTGACGGCTCCGGTGAGCCTGACAAAGGTAGTTCTGGGAAAATACATGGCCATGGTCACGGTTGTGGCGATCCCGAACCTGATATTCTGCCTGTTTCCGCTGATCATCAAGATGAACGGGACGGCATATCTGAAAGTGGATTATATCTCTATCGCCGTATTTTTCCTTTTGGGCTGCGTGTATCTGGCCATCGGGATGTTCCTGTCCACGCTGACAGAAAGCCAGATCATTGCATTTATCACGACTTTCGGAGCATTGCTTTTGCTGTACCTGTGGAAGGGGATTATGGAGTTCCTCCCCTCTTCGGCATCAGGCTGCATGATTGGGCTTCTGCTTATGATAAGCGTCGTTGTATTTTACATCTGGCAGATTACATCCAACTGGATTCTAAGCGCAGTTTTGGAGGCGGCCAGCGTCGTTGCGTGTGTGGCTGTTTATTTTGTAAAATCCAGCGTCTTTGAGAACCTGCTGTCCGGACTGCTTGGAAAACTGGCATTTGCGGATGTTTTTACAGGGATTACACAGAATCATATTGTGGATATGGGCGGGATTGTTCTGTATTTGTCTGTGATCACGGTTTTTATATTCCTGACTGTGCAGACGATCCAGAAAAGACGTTGGAGTTAGGAGGAACGGACCATGGAAAAATTGAAGAGATTATTTCATACGACAGGGACAACGCATGGAATATACAGCGTGGGATTGACGGCAGTGGTGGTTGCGATTGTAGTCGTGCTGAATCTGATCGTGGGCCAGCTTCCGGAAAAATACCGCAATATTGATGTGAGCAATACAAAGATCTATGAGATTACGGATACAAGCAGGGATTTTCTTCAGGATTTGGACGCGGAGGTAAAATTCACCGTATTGGCGGTGAAGGAAGAAGCGGACGAACGGATCCAGACATTCCTGAGCAAATATGCCTCTCTCTCAAAGCTGATTTCGGTGGAGTGGGTTGACCCGGTGCTGCATCCATCTGCATTGACGGACTATGATGCGGCTGAAAATTCAATCGTGGTTTCCTGTGAGAAAACGGGGAAAACCACAACCGTACCTTTTGACAGTATTGTAGTGGTGGATTATGCGTCTTATTATTATACAGGAAGCGCTTCCGAATCCGAATTTGACGGGGAGGGGCAGCTTACCAGCGCGGTGAATTATGTGACCGGCGATGCGGGAAAACAGATATACCGGACGGCAGGGCATGGGGAAGCGATGCTCCCGGCTTCGGTCGCGGAACTGATGGATAAAAATAATTATACGGTGTCAGAGTGGAATCTGATGATGAATCTGGATATCCCGGAGGACTGTGATCTGCTTTTAATGTATGCGCCGGCAAATGATCTGACGGAAGAGGAGAAGGATACGCTGCTTTCTTATCTGGCAGGCGGCGGAAAGATGATGCTTCTGCTGGGAGATACGGATCCTGTGGAACTGCCGAATCTGACGGCGCTCATGAAGGAATACGGCATGGAACCGGCAGAAGGATATATTGCGGATGCCCAGCGTTGCTATCAGGGAAATCCATTTTATATTTTCCCCATGCTGAGTGTGTCCGGAGAGATGGCGAAAGGGATTTCTTCGGAGATGGTCCTGCTCATCAATGCACGCGGCCTGAACATGACAGATGCGGCCAGAGATACAATTTCGGCTGCTTCCTTTATGACCACCAGTGAGGGAGGCTATGCTGTGACGGAAGATTCGGAGACTCAGGGGACATATACTTTGGGGGCTGTGGCGACAGAGACGGTCTATGACACGAAGAATCGTAACGGAACCGGGGATTCTGCAGGCAGCCAGCCGGAAAATGACGGGGCGTCAGAGGATGGCAAGCCAGAAAATGCAGAAACGTCAGAGGATGCACAAGCTCAGGAAGACGCGGACGGCGGGGCGGAGGACGCCGATACGGCGGAGGAGAATGAAACGCAGGAAAGCCGCCTGACGGTGATCTCCTCGGCAACTATGGTTGATTCGCAGATTACAGACGTATTTACTACGTTGGAGAATTCGACCTTATTTATGAATGCGGTGACGGCCAACTTTGACGGCGTAGAGAATCTTTCTATTGAGCCAAAGAGCCTGGCAGTCCAGTATAATACAATCCAGCATGTGGGTATTTTAAGCCTGGGCGTGATATTTGGAATCCCTCTGCTGATCCTCATTTGGGGATTCACGGTATGGTACAGCAGAAGGAAAGCATAGGTGAAGATGTTTGGAAATTGCGGATATTTTGGAAAGGAACAGCGGAAATATGGATAAAAAAAAGAAACGGTTCCTGTATCTGCTTCTCATCCTGCCATTGCTCCTGCTTGTGCTTGTTCTGATGAAAAGATACAACAAGGGGCAGGAAGAAAAGCAGGAGGCCGAAAAGGAAGCGGCTACGGTCTATGCGACAGATATGGAAGAGATGGACTCTGTAAGCTATGCTGCAGGGGACAGTGAGTTTACGTTTGAGAAGAAAGAGGGAACATGGATCTACAGGCAGGATCCGGATTTCCCGCTTGCACAGACCTATCCGCAGCAGATTGCTTCTACATTTGGAAAGCTCACTGCCTTGCGGGAATTAAAAGACGGAGATGAACTGGAAGACTATGGACTGGACGAACCGGCATACACGGTCCATCTGACCGGAACCGATGGGGCAGAGATCGATTTACGTATTGGTAATGCAGTGGATGATGCATATTATATGTACAATGAAACCACTGACAAGATTTACACGGTCAGCAGTACGGCTATTGAGACGCTTGAGCCTGCTCTGGAAGAGATGGCTCAGTTGGACGACTACCCGAATATCGGCAGCGGCAATCTGAAAAAAGAAGTCATTACCCGTAATGGAGAAACTATAACATATGATTCTGAAAATGACGATGACGCCAGGAATATTGCCGCCGTGGCGGGCGGGCTTGGCGCAGTGTCATTGGGGCAGGCGGCAGATTATTCGGTGGAGGATGAAGATCTGGAAGGGTTTGGGCTGGATGAAAAGGCACGGACCACTGTGGAGGCGTCCTATACCAGAGATGAGGAAGAGCAGCTTCTGACGTTGTATATTGGAAGCGAAGATGGAAACGGTAACCGCTATGTAATGATGAATGATTCACGTATCGTGTACCTGATCTCTGCCGAGGTATGCAGTAATATATTAAATGATCAGTAAAATTTTATTTTGATTTTATTGACAAACAACGAAAAACAGTAGAAAATAGCAGTCAAAAGATAATGAAGGTGAGCGAATGATGAAAGAAAAAGTGATACGTTTTATGCAGGGCCGGTACGGTGCATATGGGGCGGATTCCCTGACAAAATTTTTGATGGTGGCAGGACTTGCCGTTATGTTTCTCTCATCAGCATTCAGAGGAAGGGAAGTAAGCCTTGTGTGCTATGCATTTGGCTGGGCGGCTATTATATACTGTTATTTCCGCCTGTTTTCAAAGAATGTGACAAAGCGTTATGCCGAGAATCAGGCATTTTTGACACGTACCAGTACAATCCGCAGTTTTTTTCAAAAGCAGAAGTCGATGTGGCAGCAGAGGCGGATTTACCATATTTATAAATGCCCGGGCTGTAGGCAGAAGATCCGGATTCCGAGGGGAAAAGGAAAGGTAGAAATCAGATGCCCCAGGTGCAGCGCGACCTTTATCAGGAAAAGCTGAGGATGATGGACCGCAGGTCAATCGCATGGTAACGATAAAGAAAATAAAATATTTTAAAATTAGGGGTTTACAAACTGTCAGGATATGTGATATAATACCATTCGTCGGGCGGAAGTGGCGGAATGGCAGACGCGCTAGATTCAGGTTCTAGTGGGAGTTTATCCTGTGAGAGTTCAAGTCTCTTCTTCCGCACTTGATAAAAGATACCGGAATTCACATTTATGTGGACTTCCGGTATTTATACTCAGGAGCATACTTATTCCCGCCAGGCAACGAGCCAGGTCGATATGTTTCGCAGGTTCGTTTGGCGACTGCCGCGAGGGTTGCCAGGTGCCGGCGGTGCTTGTCCAGCAACGACCAAAAGGGAGTGCAGACCCAATATCCCACAGTTTGTTGCATTGAAAATTTGGTACTCCGTCAGCTTGCAGCGGGAGTTTTGATTTGCCAGGTGATCGGTTATTTTTTTGAAGTAAGGAGTTTTTGGCAGATTGTTTGAATACGGGTATAACATCAGACAGTTGACAGGTTTTGCGGGTGTAGTTCAATGGTAGAACACCAGCCTTCCAAGCTGGATACGTGGGTTCGATTCCCATCACCCGCTTTTTTGATGGAATGATTTATGGTTCTGATAAATATTTTGGTATATTAAAGATTTTCTTGTTGACAAGCAGCAAGGTATATTATATAATAATCCATGCGTTACGGGTTGACGTGCGGTTTTGATGTTTGCGGGGTGTGGCTCAGCTTGGCTAGAGCGCCTGGTTTGGGACCAGGAGGTCGCAGGTTCGAATCCTGTCACCCCGATTGCGCGGGTGTAGTTCAATGGTAGAACACCAGCCTTCCAAGCTGGATACGTGGGTTCGATTCCCATCACCCGCTCTTTACTGACAAATTTTTGTAAAGAGCCTAAGAAAATACAAGATGGGGATATTCATTTATGAGTCTGTAGCTCAGCTGGATAGAGCAACGGCCTTCTAAGCCGTAGGTCGAGGGTTCGAATCCCCCCAGGCTCGTTATGGTGGGTATGGTGCAGTTGGTCAGCGCGTCGGATTGTGGTTCCGAATGTCGTGGGTTCGAGTCCCACTACCCACCTTTTCCAGCAGGAAGAAGCATCAGTAAGTATCGATGTGAATATAAGTCTTTGATGGGCTATCGCCAAGCGGTAAGGCACAGGACTTTGACTCCTGCATTCGCT
>CATKXE010000040.1 GCA_949840465.1 uncultured Lachnospiraceae bacterium
AAGCGACAGACGGGGTTCGAACCCGCGACCCCGACCTTGGCAAGGTCGTACTCTACCAACTGAGCCACTGTCGCACTTTTAATTGTTTTCTCCTTTTGGAGAAGTTCTGTCTCAGAACAATAATAAATATACTATAAGAATACGGAAAAGTCAACACTTTTTTCAAAAAAATAAGTTGGAATTTTTGTGGGATTTTGCGGAAAAATCAATAATTAAACCGCATAAGGAAGGAGTTCTATAGAAAAATAGTCTGTTTTCCGGAGAATAGAAAGGATATTTTACAAATCGGCATATTTTTTCTATACAATCATATATTATTTTAAAGAGGTGGACAAGATGGAGAACAAGAAAAAACAGCAGATACTTTGTATTTTGGCAAAAACTGTCCGCAGGTCTGTGGAGAATGAGGATCTGGATTTTGGACAGCTTCAGGAAATTCGGATGCGGATCGGGAAACCCCTGCTTGTGGTTTACGAAAATCAGGAGAGGATAGTATCCTTTGAAAAAGACGGCGCATTCCGGGTGCATGAGGTGACAAAAGAGGAAATAAGGGAAACTCTGGAATATATAAGCCGCTATTCTCTTTACGCCTATGAACAGGAGATGCGCCAGGGATTTATCACCATTGAAGGAGGGCACCGTGTGGGAGTGATGGGAAAGGCAATTCTGGAAAAGGAAAGGGTGAAAAATCTGCAGTACATATCATCCATTAATATCCGGGTGGCTCATGAGATCGTCGGTTGTGCAGATCAGGTGTTCCCCTACATTACAAAGGACAGGCAGATCTGCCATACCCTGATCATTTCCCCGCCATGCTGCGGAAAGACCACGCTGCTGCGGGATCTGATCCGGCAGGTTTCGGATGGAAACGAGTATGTGCGGGGATGCTCTGTAGGGGTCGTGGACGAACGTTCTGAACTGGGCGGCTGTTACCTTGGCGTAGCGCAGAATGCATTGGGGATGCGCACGGACATTCTGGACGGATGCCCCAAGGCAGAGGGAATGATCATGCTCATCCGCTCAATGGCTCCGCAGGTGATCGCTGTGGACGAAATCGGTTCTGCGGAGGATATCCACGCCATGGAGTATGCCATGCAATGTGGATGCAGGCTGCTCGCCAGCGTACACGGCAAAGATATGGAAGAGGTTTCAGGGAAACCGGTACTCTCAGAGCTGGTACGGAAAAAAAGATTTCAGCGTTATGTGGTGCTGGAAAACCGGAAGCATCCCGGGGAAATCCGGGCAGTCTTTGATGAACGGGGGAGTCTGTTATGCTGAGATTCATAGGGGGAGTACTGGTGGTCACAGCGACTACAGCGGCAGGAATTCTGTATGGCATCGAGCTGCAGGAGTATCTGGAGAAGCTCCTGTATATCCGCCATGTCATCTACATGCTCAAAGGGGAGATGGAGTATTCTCAGGCTCCTTTAAGTGAGGTATTTGCAAGGGTAGCCGCACGGGTAAAGGAACCTTACCGCCGTTGGCTTCTTGCCATGGAAAAGCAGGTGGAGGGGCGCGAGGAGGATGCGTTTTTGAAAATCTGGATGCGTGCGGCAGACAGGTATCTTGGGGAACTGCATTTAAAAAGCGAGCATTCGATCCAGCTCAAAGAGTTGGGAACGTATCTGGGACAGATGGATTGTGCATCAGAAAGCGGAAACCTGAAATTGTATCTGGGCCGTCTGGAACTGGAGATCGAGAAAGTACGGGAAGGCATGTCGGCAAAGAAACGTATCGGGAACTGTCTGGGAGTGATGAGCGGTATTTTTCTGGTAGTATTATTAATCTGAAGAGGAGAGAGCCATGACGATCAATCTGATTTTCAAAATAGCGGCAGTGGGGATTCTGGTGTCTATCTTGTGCCAGGTCCTAAAACACAGCGGAAGGGATGAACAGGCATTTCTTGTAAGCCTTGCAGGACTGATCTTAGTCCTGTCCTGGGTCCTGCCGTTTATCTATGATCTGTTTTTGGCGATCAGACAGTTGTTCTTGCTCTGAGTACAAAGACTATCGTGGGTTTAAAAAGGGGGTGTTGTATCAATGAGTGTCCTTCAGATCGGGATCATCGGTGTGGTAGGCGCTTTGCTTGCGGTACAGTTTAAAGGCGGAAAAGCGGAATACGGGATTTATATGAGCGCTGCGGTGAGCATCCTTTTGTTTACCTGCATGGTAGACAGGCTGCGGGTTTTTGTAGATGCAGTGGAGCAGATGAGCCGGTATATCAGCATCGATTCCGGGTATATCGCGGCCATGTTAAAAATGATCGGCGTCACCTATATTGCCGAGTTCTGCTCCAGCATCTGCAAGGACGCCGGATACCAGACTATTGCCGTGCAGGTGGAAATCTTTGGGAAACTGGCGATTCTGATGCTGGGAATGCCGGTCTTACTGGCTTTGATGGAAACAATCCGGGTATTTTTATCATGAGCGGAAAAAAAACGGGGGTTTTCAAAAATTACCGGAAGTCTGCGGCGGCCTTTCTGGCGGCGTCAATATTCTTACTGCTGCCGTGTGAATGTATTTTCGCGCAGGCGGCGGGGGAGGCAAAAAGTGAGGCACAAGACCTGGATTCGGACGAGCTTTTAGAAATCAGCCAGAAAGCCGGGGAAAAAATGCTGGATGAATTTGATTTTTCCGAACTGGATTTGAAACTTAAGGAACTGTTTCCAAAGGAACGGCTGCAGTTTACAGACGTGATGGATTCTATGATGAGCGGGAATCTGGAAGAGTCGGGGAAGCTTTTGTTCCGGTATATCGGAGAACAGTTGGGCTATGAATTTGAAACAAACCGCCAGAATCTGGTATATATGCTTTTGATCGCGGTGATTGCGGCTGTATTTACCAATTTTTCCGGTGCATTCCAGAGCCGGCAGGTGTCGGAAATCGGATTTTACATTTTGTATATGCTGCTGATCACGATGTGTCTGACTACCTTCCGCGTGGCGATGGAGGGGCTGGAAGGAAAACTGGAATCCCTTCTGGATTTTATGCGGCTGCTCTGTCCGGGCTATTTTATGGCTGTGAGCATCGCCGCGGGAAGCAGCAGCTCCCTCGTGTTCTATAATCTGGTGCTGATCATGATCTATCTGGTAGAAGTGCTGGTGCTTCAGTTTCTATTGCCCCTGATCAATATCTATATTATGATCCAGGTCATGAATTATCTGGCGGGGGAACATCTCCTGACCGAACTTGCGGATCTGATCCGTAAGATCATTGTCTGGATCCTGCGATCTCTCCTGGGATTCGTGATAGGGCTGAATGTGATCCAGGGACTTCTGTCGCCCACGATTGATTCCTTAAAACGCAGCACCCTCACAAAAGCTGTGGAAGCGGTTCCGGCTCTTGGGAATGTATTTGGCGGTGTGGCAGATGTTCTTCTGGGCACGGCAGTGCTGATTAAAAACGGTATCGGGATGGCAGGAGCCGTGATTCTGGTGTTTATCTGCAGCATCCCGGTGGTTGAGATGACGGCAATGACATTGCTGTACAAATTTGCGGCCGCCATGGTGCAGCCGGTTTCGGACAAGCGGATCTCAGGATGCATCCGCAGCGTCAGCGAAGGCTACGGGCTGATGCTGAAAGTCCTGTATACCACATTGATTTTGTTTCTGATTACCATTGCGGTAATTGCGGCTTCGACTTCATGAAATTGTTTCTATGGTATGGAAACGAAATTGAGTGTAACATCTTTGGGCCGGCCAATCGATTAGCGGCACAGACGGGATAGGAGGGGATACAGGCCATGATTGAATCTGTGTATACATGGATGCAGAATATCGTATTTTATCTGGTGATCGTTACTGCTGTACTGGAGGTGCTCCCAGGCGGCAATTATCAAAAGTATATTCGTTTTTTTACAGGCCTGGTGCTGATGGTGCTGCTCTTAACCCCGATCATGAAGCTGGCGGGCGCAAAAGAACTATTTTTGGATCTGTATCATGGCTATGAATACGAACAGGAAAGAAGGGAGATCGAAGAGAAAGAAAAATATTTTGAGGATTTCGATCTATTTGAATTTCTGCCAGAAGAATATCTCGCCGGAGAGGATGGAGAATCTGCCGGTATTGCGGGAGAAATGGAGAATCTTAAGGAAACACCCGCTGACGGTACAAGAGAAACAGAAAACATGGATGGGGCGGTTTCCTGCAAACATCCGGGGAATGAAATTAAAGTGGAGGATATCAGGATTGGAGAAAAAGTGGAGTGAAATTCTGAAACAGGCAAAATCCCATCTGAAATTTCCGAATAAAAACCAACTGCTGCTGTTGTTTCTGTGCGGGCTTCTGCTGCTGGTGATCGTATGGCCGGTGTCCGAAACGGATCGGGAGGATGCGTCCGGGATCCTGGACAGGGTTGGGACGGAAACATCCAGGGACGGCGCTTCCGGAGAGGGGCATGACGGCGGGAAGGCGGGCCTGTATGCGGATTCCATGGAGTCCTATGAGGAATATCTGGAACATCGTCTGTCAAAGGCGCTTGAATATGTGGAGGGCGTAGGGCGCGCGGAAGTGGTGATTACACTGAGATCTTCCGGGCAGAAGATCGTGGAAAAAGACCAGAGTTCGGCAAGCCAGACTATTTCCGAGGAAGATCAGAACGGAGGCACCAGGCAGTCGCAGGATCGGTCCTCGAACAAGGAGAGCGTCTATACCCAGGGGGCGGACGGCTCCCAGACCCCTTATATCAGTAAAGAGATGACGCCGGAGATCGAGGGGGTCCTGGTGATTGCAGACGGAGGGGATAATGCGGTGACCATACAAAATATCACGGAAGCAATTCAGGCATTATTTGGAGTAGAGGCGCATAAAATAAAAATAATGAAAAGGACAGATACATAAAAAGGAGGATTTTAAGTGAAACGTCTATTCAAAAAAAACCAAATCATTATTACGACTCTGGCAGTTATGATCGCGATTGCCGGATATCTGAACTACTCTGGAAAATTATTTTCCGAGTCAGATAAGGGAACCACGGAAGTGAACACGGAATTAGTGAATCAGGAGCTTTTGGATATTTCCGAGGAGGACTTAGAAACCGACTCCGCGGAAATAGCCAGTACAGATTCAGAGGTGGAGGGGACGCCCGGGGAAGCGGTGTTGACCAACAGTGCAAGCAACACCACGGTTGCCGAGGCAAAAGTATCCCGAGAGCAGATCCGTGCCCAGAACAAGGAAACCCTGCAGGCTTTGATCGATAATACCAATATCAGCGAGGAAGAGAAGCAGGAAGCAGTATCCCAGATGGTGCATATGACGGAACTGGCAGAGCAGGAAATGGCGATCGAGACATTGATGGCCTCCAAAGGGTTCTCAGAAGCAGTCGTAAGCCTCACCAATGAATCCGCCGACGTGGTGGTGGACGCCGCGGAGCTGACCGATGCGAACCGTGCGCAGATTGAGGATATTGTAACCCGGAAGACGAGTATTTCACCGGAAAATATTGTAATCACGCCCATCCATGAATGAAATGAGAAAATTTTGAATCAGGCGTTGCGGCAAAGGTATTCTTGTGGTAAACTTGATAAATATGTGAAGACAGGGAACCGTATAAAAGGAAATTCAGGGGAGGCTATTCTGATTGCTTTTATACGGTTCCTGATTCAGATAACATAAAAAGTACTGCAAAAAAGATTTGTAACTGCTTCATAGTCCAAGACCCCGCAGCAGGCTGACGGGCATCAAATTTCCAGCGCAGCAAGCTGCGTGGTATTTGGTCTGCACTCCGTTCCGGTGGCTGCTAAACAAGTGCCACTGGCACTTAGCAGCCCTGGCGGCACTTGCCAAATGGACAGACAAAAACATGTCCGCCGGCTCGTTGCTTCGCGGGAATAAAAATCACAGGAGTTGTCATTATGTCTGAGATTACCAATGAAATTGAAAAGCGGCGAACATTTGCGATCATATCCCACCCGGATGCGGGCAAGACTACGCTGACGGAGAAATTCCTGCTTTATGGAGGCGCCATCAACCAGGCGGGCTCGGTAAAAGGGAAGGCTACGGCCAGGCACGCGGTGTCTGACTGGATGGAGATTGAGAAGGAAAGGGGGATTTCGGTCACATCTTCGGTATTACAGTTTAGTTACGGCGGTTTCTGCATCAATATTCTGGATACCCCGGGGCATCAGGATTTTTCGGAGGATACGTACCGGACTTTGATGGCTGCGGATTCTGCCGTCATGGTGATTGATGCGTCAAAGGGAGTGGAGGCACAGACTCGGAAGCTTTTCAAGGTCTGTGTCATGCGCCATATCCCCATATTTACTTTTATTAATAAGATGGACAGGGATGCCATGGATACCTTCGAGCTCCTGGATGATATTGAGAAGGAGCTTGGGATCGCTACCTGTCCCGTGAATTGGCCCATCGGCTCAGGAAAAGCGTTCAAGGGAGTCTATGAGCGCGGCAGGCGGGAAGTGGAGCTTTTTTCTGACACCCAGAAGGGGACTCGTATGGGGGAAGTGCAGAAAATTGCCGTCAACACGCCGGAATTGGATCGTATCCTTGGAGAAGACGCAAAAGCAAAACTGGAGGAGGAGATTGAGCTGCTGGACGGGGCTGCGGCTGAATTTGACCAGGAGCTGGTGTCGAAGGGGGAACTCTCACCGGTATTTTTCGGCTCTGCGCTGACGAACTTCGGCGTAGAGACGTTCCTGAAGCATTTTTTGGAAATGACGACCTCCCCATTGCCCAGAATGTCGGATCGTGGTGAGATCGATCCCATGACAGAGAAGGATTTCTCTGCCTTTGTGTTTAAGATTCAGGCGAATATGAACAAAGCGCACAGAGACCGGATTGCTTTCATGCGTATCTGCTCCGGTGTATTTACAGCAGGCATGTCTGTCTATCATGTTCAGGGGGGGAGGGAGGTGCGCCTTTCCCAGCCGCAGCAGATGATGGCAAGCGAGCGGAAGATGATAGAGAAGGCTTATGGAGGGGATATCATCGGAATTTTTGATCCGGGGATTTTCTCCATTGGAGATACGCTGACCAATGCAAAGGAACGGTTTGCCTATGAAGGGATCCCTACCTTTGCGCCGGAGCATTTTGCAAGGGTGCGCCAGATGGATACCATGAAGCGCAAGCAGTTCGTGAAAGGGATCAACCAGATTGCCCAGGAAGGCGCCATTCAGATTTTTCAGGAATACAACACCGGCATGGAGGAGATCATTGTGGGCGTTGTGGGCGTGCTGCAGTTCGATGTGTTGAAGTACCGACTGGAAAATGAATATAATGTAGAGATTATTTTAGAGAACCTGCCCTATGAGCATATCCGCTGGATTGAGAACGAGGAGATCGATATGGATCGTCTGACCGGGACCTCGGATATGAAGAAGATTCGGGATTTGAAGGACAGGCCCTTGCTTTTGTTCATTCACGAGTGGAGCATCCGCATGACCCTGGAGCGCAATGACGGGCTTCGGCTTTCCGAGTTCGGCCGCAGCTGAAAAGTATAGCTGTAATTTGGAAGATTATGGTAATAAACTGTAAAATACCGATAGTTTTTATTTGCAAATGAGAGGATATTTGGTATAATGAGTTGATAGAAAGAGTGCGCAAGGAGGTTGTGGAAAGATGGAAAAGGACGAAAAGATGACTTATGATATACAGAGCGACAAAAGCCTTGGGGATGTAAAGATTGCCGATGACGTGGTGGCTATGATTGCAGCGCTTGCAGCGACAGAGGTGGAAGGGGTTGCCTCCATGGCAGGCAACATCACCAACGAACTGGTCAGCAAGCTGGGCATGAAGAAACTGTCCAAAGGGGTGAAGGTGGACGTGTTAGAAGGCGTGGTGACCGTGTCCCTGGCTTTGAATATAAAATATGACTACAGCATCGTGGATGTGACTGCCAGAGTTCAGGACAGGGTAAAGAGTGCAATCGAGAATATGACCGGGCTGGAAGTGGCTGACATCAATATCCGTGTCGCAGGGGTAGAGATGGAACAATGAGTTTCTCGTTGCAAAGACAGGAGAGTATGTTATAATAAAGGATGTCGCCAGACATCCTTTTTCCAGTGATGGGAAAGCCGCGCTGCATAGGGAGGCAGAAATTCCCATGGACAGCCGGAAGAAAGGAGCCCTTATGCAAAGAACAGAACTTCGCGAGCATGTGTTTAAGACATTGTTCCAGATAGAATTTAATGAGCCGGACGATATGCCGGAGCATCTGAAGCTGTATTTTGACGATCTGGAACGTGCCACAGAACAGGACCGGATTTATATACAGACAAAATATGAGAAGATTGTGGAGAATCTTTCGGAGATTGACGCGCTGATCAACGAGAAGACGACAGGTTGGAAAACAAAACGGATGAATAAAGTGGACTTATCCATCCTGCGCCTTGCCGTGTATGAGATGAAGTGGGACGAGGACATTCCCACGGGAGTGGCGATCAACGAGGCTGTGGAGCTTGCCAAAAGATTCAGCGGCGAAGACGGCCCCTCTTTTGTCAACGGAGTTCTCGCACGATTAGCCGACGGCGGAAAGCAGCTTAAGAAGGAGGAAGCCTGACAGATGCGTAACGTGTATACAGTCAGACAAGTCAATTCTTATATTAAAAACATGTTCACTCAGGACTTTATGCTGAACCGCATTTATGTAAAGGGCGAGGTATCGAACTGCAAATACCATACTTCGGGACATATTTATTTTTCACTGAAAGACGAGTCCGGTACCATTGCCTGTGTGATGTTTGCAGGTTCCAGATCAGGGCTTTCCTTTCGGATGCAGGAAGGGCAGAACGTCATCGTCTTAGGGGCGGTCAGCGTATATGAGCGGGACGGGAAGTACCAGCTCTATGCAAAGGAGATCGTACTGGACGGAGCCGGAAGGCTTTATGAGCGCTTTGAGGCATTAAAGCGGGAATTGGAAGAGATGGGGATGTTTGCCCGGGAATATAAGCAGCCGATCCCGGCGTATGTGCGAAGTGTCGGTATCGTGACAGCGCCTACCGGCGCGGCAGTGCGTGATATTATGAATATTTCGGCAAGGCGGAATCCCTATGTGCAGCTTTTGCTGTACCCTGCGCTGGTTCAGGGAGAGGGAGCCGTCCCCAGCATTATCCGGGGGATACAGATGCTGGAAAAACAGCAGGTGGATGTGATCATTGTGGGCAGGGGAGGCGGTTCCATCGAAGATCTGTGGGCATTCAACGAAGAGGAGGTTGCCCGGGCAATTTTTGAATGCTCTGTTCCCGTCATTTCTGCGGTGGGGCATGAGACCGATACATTGATTTCGGATTTTGTGGCAGACTTAAGGGCGCCTACGCCTTCAGCGGCCGCAGAACTTGCAGTCTATGAATATGCGGCTTGTGAGGCACAGATGCAGGAATATGCCCTGCGCCTGAAACGAAAGCTTCAGCAGAGGATTCATGATGAGAGACGGCGTCTGGAACAGATGGCTGTGAAGCTTCGTTATGCCCATCCCCGGCAGAAGCTGAATGAACAGCGCCAGTATGCCGTGGATCTGGAGACAAGGCTTTCGGGGCAGATGGAAAAAAAACTGAAGGAAGAGCGCTACAAGCTGGCGCTTTATATAGAAAAGATGAACGGATTGTCTCCGTTAAAGAAGCTGAATCAGGGATATTCCTATGTGGAGGACCTAAAAGGAAGGACCATAAGATCCGTCTTACAAACAGCGGTGGGAGAGAGGCTTCGCATCTATGTGTCCGATGGGATCATGGAGGCGGAAGTGATGGCCGTACAGGGAGAAGAGAGGAACGCTTAAAAGGCGTTTGGAAAAGAGGAGGAAGGAAAATGCGAAGCATTTCTCAAACAGGCCTTCCTGCGACATGCCCTCGGATGAATGTGAGGGGGCGCTACATTAAATTAAGGGAGGATATCCAATGGCAGAAGACAGGCAGAATGCAGGGGAGGAAGAGCATGTTTCTACAAAAGGACATGTTCCGTTGGAAGAATTGTTCGGGAATCTGGAAGAAGTAATCGAAAAGCTGGAAGGGGAGGACGTGAATCTGGAGGAATCTTTCCGGCTTTATAAAGAAGGCATGACTCTATTGAAAAAGTGTAATGCCGCGATTGACACGGTAGAGAAGAAAGTACTGGTATTGGACGAAGACGGGGGCACCACACATGAATTGTGAGAAGAGCGACGGCCTGTCATTTCGGCAGAGGCTGGAGGAAAAGACCATACAGATTGAAGAGGTTTTAAGAGCATACCTTCCTGAAAAATCAGGGTATCAGCGGAGGATCATGGAAGCCATGGAATACAGCCTTTTAGCTGGCGGAAAGCGGCTGCGTCCCATGCTGATGCAGGAGACATATCATTTGTTCGGCGGAAAGGGAAAACAAATTGAACCATTTATGGCGGCTATGGAAATGATCCATACCTATTCTCTGGTGCATGACGACCTTCCGGCCATGGATGATGATGAATACCGCAGGGGACGTAAGACCACCCATATTGTCTATGGGGAAGCTATGGCAATCTTAGCAGGGGACGCCCTTTTAAATTATGCGTTCGAGACGGCATGCCGCGGGTTTGATATGGAGGGAGGAACCCCTGCACAGATCGGAACCGCATTAAAGATTCTGGCGGGAAAAGCAGGTATTTTTGGCATGGTGGGAGGCCAGGTGGTGGATGTAGAGTCCGAAGGGCGGCAGATCACGGGGGACAAGCTGGATTTCATTTATCGGCTGAAAACCGGGGCGCTCATTGAAAGCTCCATGATGATCGGGGCAGTCCTGGCAGGCGCCTCCAAAGAACAGATATTTGCCATGGAATCCATCGCAGGGAAGGTAGGCATGGCCTTTCAGATCCAGGATGATATTCTGGATGTGGAAGGCAGCAGGGAGGAGCTTGGCAAGCCTGTCCACAGTGATGAGAAAAACCAAAAGTATACCTATGTTACATGGAAAGGATTGGAAAAGGCGAAAAAAGAGGTGGAAAGGCTCTCTTGTGAAGCAATGGAAGAACTAAAGGCTCTCCACCCGGAGGATCCTTATCTGGAGCAGCTGCTGGAGTCCCTGATCCACCGAAAGAAATAAATGGAGGCGGGCAGCGCAGCGTATGGCTCCGTGAGCAGGGTTTCTGAACAGGAGGATAAGGGTCTTTCAGAAAGATAAAAGGGGAAATCAGTATGATTTTGGATAAGATTCAGGGCGAAAATGATATACAGCAGCTAGAACCGGAAGAACTGGACATACTGGCGCAGGAGATCCGGGAGTTTCTGATCGAGAAAGTCAGTATCACAGGCGGCCATCTTGCTTCTAATCTGGGAGCGGTGGAGCTTACTATGGCGCTGCACATGGCGTTCCATCTTCCAGAGGACAAGCTGATCTGGGACGTGGGGCATCAGTCCTATACCCACAAGCTTCTGACCGGACGGAAAAGCGGGTTTGACGGCCTGAGGACTTATGGCGGGATGAGCGGTTTTCCGAAGCGTAAGGAAAGCTGCTGCGACGCATTTGATACAGGCCACAGTTCCACTTCTATCTCCGCCGGTCTGGGCTATGCAGCGGCCAGAGATATACGGGGGGAAGATTACCATGTGGTGTCTGTCATCGGGGACGGCTCCATGACCGGAGGCATGGCCTATGAGGCTTTGAACAATGCGGCGCGCCTGAAAAGTAATTTTATCATTGTACTCAATGACAACAATATGTCTATTTCAAAAAATGTAGGCGGGATGTCCAATTACCTGAACGGGCTTCGGACGGCAGAGGTCTACAACGACCTGAAAAAAGGTGTGGAGGATACGTTGAAAAAGATTCCCGGACAGGGGGAAAAGCTGGTATACCGGATCCGGAAGACGAAAAGCGGCATCAAGCAGCTCATCGTTCCGGGGATGCTGTTTGAGAACATGGGAATCACCTATCTGGGGCCGGTGGACGGGCATGATATGAAGATGCTCTACAAGACGTTCCGGGAAGCCAGGAGGGTAGACCATGCGGTGCTGGTTCATGTGCTGACAAAAAAGGGAAAGGGATACGCTCCTGCAGAAGAAGATCCTTCCAGATTCCACGGGACAGGACCTTTCGATATTGCAACAGGAAAGCCGAAAGAGGAATCTACGGCAGACTCTTATACAGACGTATTTTCCAAGGTGATCTGCGATATCGGAAAACACGATGAAAAGGTCGTGGCAGTCACCGCCGCGATGGAGGATGGAACCGGCCTGAGCCGTTTCAGAAAATATTATCCCCAGCGCTTTTTTGATGTAGGGATTGCGGAGGAACATGCCGTGACGTTTGCCGCAGGACTGGCGGCCGGGGGCATGAAACCGGTGGTGGCATTGTATTCCTCTTTCCTCCAGCGTGCTTATGACCAGCTGGTTCATGACGTCTGCATGCAGAACCTTCCGGTCACGTTGGCCGTGGACAGAGCCGGGCTGGTAGGCAAGGACGGGGAAACCCATCAGGGGATCTTCGACCTGTCTTTCCTGTGCAGCATTCCGAATATGACGGTAATGTCTCCGAAGAACCGCTGGGAAATGGCGGATATGATCCGCTTTGCAGTGGATTATCCCGGCCCCGTGGCTGTGCGTTATCCCCGCGGCTCTGCATATATGGGGATGAAAAGATTCCGTGCGCCGATTCTATACGGGGAAAGTGAGATGCTCTATGAGGAGGCGGGGATTGCCCTGTTATTCGTAGGGCACATGGCTTCTCTTGCAAATGATATCCGCGGGGAGTTAAAGCGCGGGGGGATGGGCTGCAGCCTGGTGAACGCACGCTTTGTGAAGCCGCTGGATACCAATATGCTGGAATATCTGGCAGAAACCCATAATTTGTTTGTCACTATCGAAGAAAATGTAATTGCCGGCGGGTTTGGTTCCCAAGTGCTGGACTATGTCTCTCAGGCAGGGCTGCCTGTTAAGGTCTTAAGAATGGGGATTTTGGATCAGTATGTGGAGCATGGGAATGTGGAGGCGCTTCGGCGGAAAGTGGGACTGGAAAAGGATGCGGCTGTGCGGCGGATCATGGATGCATATACAGGAGACGTCAGCGGCTGATAAAGCCAAAAGATCATACTCTTTTGTCTGTCAAAAGCCAGGTTCCTGAATGAAAGGAAATCGAAGAGGACATGAAAGAACGTTTGGATGTACTGCTTACCAGGAGGGGGCTCGCCCCTTCCCGTGAAAAGGCAAAAGCCGTGATTATGGCAGGCAACGTATTTGTAGACGGAGAAAGGGAGGACAAGGCCGGAACAGTATTTCCCGAAGAAGCGGAGATTGAAGTGCGGGGGCATGTCCTCCCCTACGTGAGCCGGGGAGGGTTAAAACTGGAGAAAGCTATGAACCGGTTCGATGTGACGGTGGAAGGAAAAGTCTGTACGGATGTGGGCTCGTCCACAGGCGGATTTACGGACTGTATGCTCCAGAACGGCGCCGCGAAGGTGTTTGCCATTGACGTAGGCCGGGGGCAGCTGGATTGGAAGCTCAGGCAGGATGCGCGCGTGGTCTGCATGGAAAAGACCAATATCCGCTATGTTACGCCAAAGGATATCGGGGAGCCGGTGGATTTTTCCTCTGTGGATGTCTCCTTTATTTCATTGACCAGGGTTCTTGAACCTATTCGGAACTATCTGACCCCGGAAGGAGAGATTGTGGCATTGATCAAACCGCAGTTTGAGGCTGGCCGGGAGAAGGTGGGGAAAAAGGGCGTAGTGCGGGAAAAGGGCACCCATCGCGAGGTGATTGAGAAGGTGGCGGCTTATGCCCGCTCTATAGGTTTTGAGATCAGGGACATTGACTATTCCCCCATCAAGGGACCGGAGGGTAATATCGAATACCTGCTCCATCTGAAAAAGCATGCGGACCTCAATCCCCCCGAGATCGAGGTAGATCTGAGTTCCGTGGTCGAGGAGGCGTTTACGGCGTTGACCGGAACGAAAGCCGCAGATAAATCTAACTACGGATGAAGGGTACATGGGGTTTGACTTTTGAAAGGCAGTATGATGGAGAGATTTTATATTATCACAAACCTGTTAAAAGATAAGGACTTTAAAATTACAAAGGAAATTGAGGAATATATCGTAAGCCATGGCAAGAGCTGTATTCTTTCCCAAAAGGATGAGGAAGGGCATATTCTCCCGGATAGCGTGCCCGAGGGGATGGACTGCGCCATTGTGCTTGGCGGCGACGGAACCCTGATCCGCGCTGCAAGGGAATTGGGAGGGCATGACATTCCGCTGCTGGGTATCAATATGGGGACGCTGGGATATCTGACGGAAGTGGAGCTGCCCCAGTTCCGGGAAGCGCTGGATAAATTATTTTCCGGGCATCTGGATATAGAAGAACGTATGATGATGCAGGGCGTGATCGGCGGCAGGCAGAAGCATGTGGCCATGAATGATATTGTGGTGACCAGAGAAGGGAACCTTCGGGTCGTACATTTTAATGTATATGTGAACGGAGTACTTCTCAACAGTTATCTGGCAGACGGAGTCATCATTTCCACGCCCACCGGTTCCACGGGATACAATCTGTCGGCAGGGGGGCCGGTGGTGGAGCCTACGGCCCGGATGTTTGTCATCACACCGATCTGTTCCCATGCGCTCAATGCCAGCAGTATCGTGCTCTCAGCGGAGGATGTGATCGAGGTGGAGATCTGCGAGGGAAGGTATGGGCGCAGGGAAAGCGCGCTGGTGTCCTTTGACGGGGCGGAGACCGCGGCTGTTTTTACCGGGGACCGGGTATTGGTTAAAAAGGCTCTGGAGACCACGAAGCTGGTGAAGCTCAGCAGGGAAAGTTTTATGAAAATCATGAGAGAAAAGATGAAAGGAAATTAAAAGTATGAAAGTCAGCCGTCATGCAAAAATTGTAGAACTGATCCTTCAGCATGATATAGAGACGCAGGAAGAGCTGGCCGAATATCTGAACAACGCCGGTTTTAAGGTGACACAGGCCACGGTTTCACGGGATATCCGGGATCTGAAGCTGACCAAGATATCCGTAGACGGAGGCAGGCAGAAATACGTCATATTAAAGCCGGAAGAAGGCATGAGTGAAAAATTTATCCGTGTACTGCAGGACGGTTATGTTTCCATGGATATGGCACAGAATATCCTTGTGATCAAAACCGTCTCAGGAATGGCTATGGCAGTGGCCGCTGCCGTGGATGCAATGAAATGGAATGAAGTGGTAGGCTCGATTGCAGGGGATGACACGATTATGTGTGCCATCCGCAGTGTGGAGGATACGATTGCAGTCATGGATAAGATACGGAAGATTGTGATAAAATAGACGGGGGCTTTTACGGGGATAAAACAAAGAGAAAGAGATCCGTCTGCTGTGCAGAATGAGTATAAAAACAGGAAGAAAGGACAAAAGAATGTTAGAAAACCTGCATGTTAAGAATCTGGCATTGATCGATGAGATCGAGGTCGATTTCCGTCCGGGGCTCAATATCCTTACCGGGGAGACCGGCGCGGGAAAATCGATTCTGCTTGGCTCGGTAAATCTGGCGTTGGGAGGAAGGTACAATGCGGATATGCTGCGTACGGGCGCGAAGTTCGGGCTGGTGGAGCTGATATTTTCCATAGACAATCCACTTCTGGAGGCACAGCTTGCAGAACTGGATATTTTTCCGGAGGTGGGACGCATTGTATTAAGCCGAAAGCTGATGGCAGGGAGGAGCCAGAGCAAGATCAACGGGGAAACGGTCAGCATGGGCACTCTGAAGGATGTGGCCAGCATGCTGATCGATATCCATGGCCAGCATGAGCATCAGTCCCTGCTGCATAAAAAGAACCATCTGGCATTTCTGGATCTGTATGCAAAGGAAAAAGTGGAAGAATTGAAAAAAAAGACAGCCAGGGCGTTCCATACATACCACGCATGCAAAAAAAAGCTGGATGAGTCGGGGATGGACGAGCGGGAACGGCAGAAGGAGATCTCATTGGCGGAATTCGAGGTGGACGAGATTGAAAAGGCCGGCCTTACAGAAGGCGAGGATGAAGAACTGGAACGTCTTTACCGCAGGATGTCCGAAGGAAAAAAGGCCGCAGAGGAGATTTCCGAAGCCTACCATTATACCGGTGAGAATGATTCAGGAAGTGCCAGTGAATTTTTGAGCCGCGCGATCCGCGCCCTGTCGGATGTGGAGTCTGTGGATGAACAGGGAGCTGCCCTGTATCAGCAGCTGGTGGAGATTGACGGCCTGCTCAATGATTTTAACCGGGAATTATCAGAATATGCAAAAAGCCTGGAATTTTCCGAGGAGGAATTTTATGAGACGGAGACCCGTCTGAATGAAGTGAACCATCTGAAAACAAAATATGGAAATACCATAAAAGAAGTCCTGGAATATTGTGAGGAAAGAAGGCAAAGACTAAGAGAACTGGAAGATTATGAGCAGTATATGACAGAACTGGAAGAGAATTTAAAAAAATCCAAAGAAAGCTATGAAAAGCATGCAAAAGCCTTAAGCGCTGCCAGAAAAAAGGCGGCGGCTTCTTTTGTGAAGGAGATCAAAAAAGGGCTTTTGGATCTGAATTTTCTGGACGTTCAGTTTGAGATGCGTTTTTCTGAATTAGAATCTTATACCTTGGGCGGGATCGACGAAGCAGAATTTTACCTGTCCACGAATCCGGGGGAGGCCGTCCGGCCCATGGGCAATGTGGCGTCCGGCGGCGAGCTTTCCAGAATCATGCTGGCGATCAAGACTGTCCTGGCTGACCGGGAGGATACGCCGACCCTGATATTTGATGAGATTGATACCGGGATCAGCGGCATTACGGCGGGGAAAGTGGCGGAAAAAATGCATATTATTGCTGAATCCAGACAGGTGCTGTGCATTACACATCTGGCTCAGATCGCAGCTCAGGCGGACGCCCACTATCTGATCCAGAAGCAGGCGAAGAAGGATAAGGCACAGACAGAGATCTTCTGTCTGGAAGAAGAGGCATCCATCCGTGAGCTGGCAAGGCTTTTGGGCGGGGCGAAAGTGACCGCCAATATTATAGAAAGTGCGAGGGAAATGAAGAGACAGCCATGAAGATAGTGATCATTGGAGACGGCAAGGTGGGCTATAAGCTTGCCAGACAGCTCTCCGCAGAGGAATATGATGTTGTTTTGATCGACAATAATGAGGAGAAGCTTTTGGATGCCATGAACCGCATGGATATTATCTGTGCGCATGGGGAGGGCGGAAGCGTGGAGGTGCAGAAAAGCGCAGGCGTGCCTGAGGCGGATCTGGTGATTGCCTGTACCTCTACGGATGAGTGCAATATGTTAAGCTGCCTGATCGCGAAAAGGATCGGGGCAAGGCACACCATTGCCCGTGTGCGCAATCCCATTTATTACAGGCAGATCGATATTTTGAAAGAAGACCTGCACTTAAGCATGGCGGTAAATCCAGAGCTTGCAATGGCAGAGGAAATCTCCCGGTTGATTTTATTTCCAAATGCAAGTAAGATCGAGACCTTTGTGAAAGGAAAAGTGGAGCTGATTGAATTTTCGATTTCCAGTGAGAGTAAGTTAGAGGGAATGTCGCTGGCCGAGATGTACAACCGCTTTCAGATCAAAGTATTAGTCTGCGCAGTTGAGCGCGGCGAAGATGTGGTAATTCCGGACGGCGATTATGTGGTGCATGCAGGAGACCGGCTGCATGTGGCAGCTTCCCACAGGGAGGTGAGCCAATTTTTTAAACTGCTTGGTTATCGGAAAGTCAAGATCAAGACCGTGATGATCTGCGGCGGGGGAAGGGCCAGTTTTTATCTTGCCGGCCAGCTTTCCAGCCTGGGAATGCAGGTGAAGATTATCGAAAAAAATCGTGAAAAATGCGAAGCGCTCTGTGAATCGCTTTCCAAGAAAACAACCATCATCCACGGAGACGCTTCCAACCATGACCTGCTTTTAGAAGAGGGGATTGACGAGGCGGACGCGTTTGTCGCAATGACCGGAATGGATGAAGAGAACATTATCATGTCCATGTTTGCAAAAAGCCAGAAGGTACCCAAAGTCATCCTGAAAGTAAATGAAGACCGCCGGGGGCGCATGATCGAGGACTTTGGACTGGACAGCGTGGTGTCCGCCAAGACGGTTACGGCAGACGCAATATTGAGTTATGTACGGGCAAGACGGAATTCTCAGGGCAGTACCAATGTGGAGACTATGTACCAGTTGGTGGACGATAAAGTAGAGGCGCTGGAATTTATTGTGAAGGCAAAGACAAGATATACGGATATTCCGCTTAAGGATCTTTCCCTGAAGCCAAATAACCTGATCGCGTGTATTGCGCGGGGGCGTGAGATCATAATACCCAGTGGGAATGACAGCATTCAGGTGGGGGATAATGTGATCGTGGTTACAATGAAAAAGCAGATTCAGGATATTGAGGATATTTTGTTGTAGGTGCGGACATGAATAACAGGATGACAGTATATATTATCAGCAAAATGCTGGGGGTGGAGGGGGCGCTCCTTTTGATACCGGCATTTGTGGCAGTACTTTACAAGGAAGAGAGCGCCCTCCACTTTGCAGTTGTGAGCGCGGCTCTTGGGATCATTTATTTTCTTGCGGGAAGGAAAAAGCCGGAGAACCGGATGATCTATAAAAAAGAAGGTCTGGTGATCGTAGGTTCCGCCTGGATCCTGTGGTCTTTGGCCGGGGCGCTCCCCTTTTTCCTTTCAGGCAGCATTCCCAGTTATCTGGATGCTTTTTTTGAGACAGTCTCTGGTTTTACGACTACCGGATCCACAATTTTGACAGACATCGAGGCTCTGCCCCGGGGGATGGCTTTCTGGAGAAGCCTGACACACTGGATCGGGGGCATGGGGGTGCTCATGTTTGTCATGATGCTGACCTCTTTGGACGACGAGAATTCCATGCATCTGATGCGTGCCGAGGTTCCGGGGCCTGAGGCGGACAAGCTGGTTCCGCGGGCAAGAACCACGGCCCAGATTTTGTATGCCATGTATTTTGCCCTGACAGCGATTGAGGTAATCTTCCTTCTGTTTGGAGGGATGAGCTTTTATGACGCACTGCTCCATGCATTCAGCACTGCGGGCACAGGGGGATTCTCCAATATGAACGCCAGTGTCGCCTACTATGACAGTGCATATATTGACGGCGTGGTGACCGTATTTATGATCTTGTTCGGCGTGAATTTTAATCTGTACTTTTTCGTCTGCCTGCGCAAATGGAGGGAGGCAGTGAAAAATGAGGAGCTGCATATGTATCTGGCGATCATTGCCGGGGCGGTTGCGGTGATCACAGCGGATATCCTGTATCTGTACGGCAATGTGGCTCATGCTTTCAGGTATGCCTCATTTCAGGTGGCGGCTATCATTACTACCACCGGATTTTGTACGGCGGACTGGAATCTGTGGCCGGAACTTTCCAAGACTATCCTGCTTTCACTCATGGTGGTGGGGGCATGTGCAGGATCTACCGGAGGCGGCATTAAGGTGTCCCGGCTGATGATCCTGCTAAAAAGCATCAAGCAGGATATTAAGAGGACGCTGCATCCCAAGGCAGTGACGATCATGCGGGTGAATGGGAGAAAGGTCAGCCGGGATACGATGGGCGGAGTGTATATTTACTTCATCTGTTATATCCTGATCCTGTTGGTTTCCGTGCTGCTGGTGTCTGTCAATGATTTTGATTTTGCAACCACATTCAGTGCCGTGCTGACCACATTGAACAATGTAGGGCCGGGAATCTCGCTGGTGGGGCCGGTGGAGAATTTTTCGGGATTTTCCGCCCTGTCCAAGCTGATATTCTGCGCGGACATGCTGGTAGGAAGGCTGGAGATATTCCCCTATCTGCTGCTGTTCTCACCGGAACTGTGGAGAAGAAGATTTTAAGGAGATTTGTATGAAAAAAATAAGGTTAAAAGTAATTGCGGTTTTAGGAGTACTCATTGCGGCGGCCATCTATTATTATGTGTCATTGCCTGCGCTCAATATCCACTCAGCGGATCTGTGGATGTTCCTCATAATGCTGCTTCTGTTCGCGGCAATCGCATATGTCATAAAGAAAAAGCCTGCACGCAGTGAATTGAGGCTGATGAAAGGGTTTAAAGTGATCGTAGGCGCGCTTGTCCTTGTGGTGGCCGTATACATCATCGGTTCATTGCTGTCCTCGCCGATTGTGAATGCAAAAAAATATCAGGGGCTCTTAGACGTGCAGGAGGGCGAGTTTACGAAGGATATCGAGGAGCTTTCCTTTGATCAGATTCCTCTTCTGGACAGGGATTCAGCCCAAATCCTGGGGAACCGTAAGATGGGGAGCATGGTGGATATGGTTTCCCAATTCGAGGTAGATGACCTGTACAGTCAGATTAATTATCAAGATCAGCCGGTGAGGGTATCGCCTTTGCGCTATGCGAACCTGATCAAATGGTTTACCAACCAGAAGGACGGAATACCGGCATATATCCGAATTGACATGGCGACGCAGAATACAGAGCTGGTGAAATTGTCCGAAGGGATGAAATATACTGCCAGTGATCATTTTAACCGGAATATTTACCGGCATCTGCGTTTTCGGTATCCCACGTATATTTTTAATGAACTGAGCTTTGAGATTGATGAAGATGGAATCCCTTACTGGATCTGTCCGGTGCGCAAGTACAATATCGGCCTGTTCGGAGGCGTTACGGTAGGGCGTGTGGTACTTTGTAATGCTGTCACAGGGGAAACCACGGACTATGCGATTGAGGATGTGCCGCAGTGGATTGACCGGGCGTACTCCGCGGATCTTCTGGTGCAGCTGTATGACTACTACGGAACATTGAAGCATGGGTATTTTAATAGTGTCCTGGGGCAGAAGGATTGTCTGATGACGACCAACGGATATAATTATCTGGCCATTGACGATGATGTATGGGTGTATACAGGCGTCACCTCCGTCAGCGGCGACCAGTCCAATGTGGGGTTTGTACTCATGAACCAGAGAACCATGGAAACAAAATTCTATGCCATTGAGGGAGCCACGGAGACTTCGGCCATGTCCTCTGCGGAAGGACAGGTACAGAACCTGAAATATACGGCTACCTTCCCGCTGCTGCTGAATATTTCCGGGGAACCCACGTATTTTATCGCGCTGAAAGATGATGCGGGGCTGGTGAAAAAGTATGCCATGGTCAATGTGCAGAAATACCAGATCGTTGCAATCGGGGACACGGTCAGCTCCTGTGAGGAGTCCTACACGAACCTGATGTATGAAAACGGCATTAAGGCCGTGGAGGAGGATACCAGGGAAATCCAGAAGATCACTGCGGATATCAGCAGGATTGCCCAGGCTGTGGTTGACGGAAATTCGCATTATTTCATAATGCTGGAAGGGTCAGATATGATTTTTGATATTTCCATTGCGGATTATATCCAGATCATCAAATACGATGTGGGGGATACAGTTACCATAGAGTACAAGGCAGGGGAAGAAACGAATACGGTTCTTTCATTGGATGGAGTCTTTAAGCCCGCACAGGGAAGGGCAGAAGACGAGGCGAAGGCAGATGGTTCAGAGGAAGCTTCAGACGCAGAAACACCGGAGGCGGATTAGGAAGATAGACCGCGGAGACAGAAAATATCAAATCGAGATGCGAAAGCAGGAAAGAAAAAAAGGCAGTCCGATAGGCGGGCTGCCTTTTTGAACCGTTCTGTATAATGAGAGATGGATCTATAAAACCGTTCCAGCTTTTTTGCGGGCGTAATTGTCCTCAGGGCAGGTATATATCCAACACGGCGGTTCCTTCCCTACAATCATTTAACTGAGAATCTTGTATTCCACGTTCTCCAGACCAGGAATCTTGTCTGCTTCCAGGCTTACGCTGAGATAAAATTCGATACGGTTGTCCTTGGAAATCTTGTCGATTTTCTGCATAAATACCGGAAAACTGTCTACAGTGATATCAACCTGCTTCAATACTCCATCTATAAAGATAGTCTCAATATCGTGGTTGCCTGCTACCATACCATATAAAAATCCGATCAGTTCCTCTAATGTCGTGATATCATTGTAGTCAGCCATGCAGATGGCACGGATGTTGAAGTTGACGCTGGATGTATCGCGGTGGCTCTTCTTGATCAATACGACGTTCCCGTTGGAAGTCTTGACCTTTTCATTAGCAAGTGCGATGATCTGTTGAGTCTTTCCGCTGCCTCTCGGGCCTGTGATTAAGTATACCATGGCGAATCTCTCCTTTATGTAGATATATTTTTGAGTCATGTCATTGCTCAAATTTCCTAAATCTATTATACACTAAAGCATGGAAAGGGACAACTAAAAAAAGGATAAAAATGAAGAAAGGGAAAAAATGTATAAAATCAGCGAAAAATAAGACAGTATATAAGATATGGAATTTACAGGACAGGAGGCGGTGGGAAAGCAGAATGCCAGGGGAGGTTGTTTCTTATTTTTTTCATCATCAGAATCCGCGCTTAAGGCTTGGCTTTCAGGTGGTGCTGCAATGCGCGCCGTTTTTAAAGGGATTAAAAGTATCCGGACTGATTTCATTGGAGGAAGAACTCTGTCAGGGGCTGCCGGAGATGTTTAACGGGCTTGATATTTTCTGGAAACTTTTTTCAGGGAAACAGGAAAAATGCCTGCTGTTCCTCTACCGCATGGAGGAGCTGGAAGAATATGTAAGACGTCCGGGCATCCGGAAAGTTCTCTCTAATTTAGGATATCAGGGGATGGATCTGGAAGAAATGCTGGATCATCTGGGAAAACGTATCTTAATGCCAGGCGAAGGAGACAAATGTTTTCCGCATGAAATCGGCGCTTTTTTGGGATATCCGGCAGAGGATATAGAAGGATTTATAGAGCACGGCGGAAAAGAATGCCTGTTTGCCGGTTATTGGAAAGTGTATCATGACCCTTTGGGCGCGGCAAGGACGTTTTGGGAATTTGACAGGGCAAGAGAGTATGCAGTCAATGAATTTCTGGCAGGGAAATCTCTCCGGGAAATATTGTCAGAGGAAGGATAGAGATCCTTAGCAAAACTGCTGTCAATGCATATTATAGGATAACGATAAATTTAAGATATGTATAGATGGAGGAGATAGAGGACATGGAACAAGATATATTCATCGGGATATTGATTCCCTTTGCCGGAACAACCCTGGGGGCGGCCATGGTATTTTTTCTTCGAAAGGAAATGAATGAGCGGCTGCAGAAAGCGTTGCTTGGATTTGCTTCGGGAGTCATGATCGCGGCGTCAATCTGGTCCCTTCTGATCCCGGCCATAGAGATGTCCGAAGAGAGCGGCAAAATCCCATGGATGCCGGCTACAACAGGTTTTTTGCTGGGAATGGGATTTTTGTTGTTGTTAGACGCATTGACGCCCCATATTTATCAGGCGGATGAAGCGCTGCAGGAAAGCCGGGACTGTTTCAAAAAAAAACAGCCATGCTTGTCCTGGCAGTTACCTTGCACAATATCCCGGAGGGGATGGCAGTAGGAGTCACATTTGCCGGGGTGATGGACGGAAATGCGCTCATATCCATGGCTGGAGCCCTGATCCTTGCAGTGGGCATCGCCGTACAGAATTTTCCGGAAGGGGCGATCATATCCATGCCGCTTAAGGGAGAGGGAATGTCCAGAGGAAAGGCATTTCTCTATGGTACGGGTTCCGGGGCTGTGGAACCTATAGCCGCGGTTTTTACGATTCTGCTTACCCGTCTGGTGCTGCCCATCCTGCCTTATCTGCTGGCATTTGCAGCCGGGGCGATGATCTATGTGGTGGTGGAGGAACTGGTGCCGGAATCCCAGACAGGGAAACATTCCAGCATCGGTACAATCGGGGTGGCGTTTGGCTTTACGCTGATGATGGTTCTGGATGTGGCTCTTGGGTGAGGGATTCTGGATTCGGGGAAAAGCATGGGCAATGTGAAATCATTTGTAAAATCGTGCGTAAAGGACTTGACTTATTTTAATATTCTTTTTATAATAACAAAGAAATATCGCAGAGACTTAGAAGAGGAGCAGTAGGGGACGTTAAGTTTATCAGAGAACTGCCGGACGGTGCAAGGCAGGAAGCTGAACTCTCTGAACTCGCCTTGGAGTCCTTCTGTTGAAGTGTGCTGAAACCGCAGGGAAATTTTTATACAGGCCTGAAGAAAAATTGGCGCAGCAGTAGGCAGGAGCGGGTCTTCCCGTTACAGGAGCAATGAGTGCATCCAGATATCCCCGGATTCGGAAGGGCATTTTGGATGAATAAGAGTGGTACCACGGAAGTTCAAAGCCTTTTCGTCTCTTGATGGAGACAGGAAAGGCTTTTTTGTTCTGTTAAAAAACGTGAAGAGAAGGGCAGAGGAGCCTGTAAGAACAGCCAAAAGGCTTTGGACGAGACAGAAAGGAAGGAAAAGAAAATGGCACAGAAAATTGTCTATAACCATAAGGCAATCGAGAAAAAGTGGCGTGAAAACTGGGAAAAGAATCCGGTAAATCCAAAGAAGGATGCAGACGGTAAGGAGAAGCAGAAATATTACTGCCTGGATATGTTCCCCTATCCGTCCGGGAACGGGCTTCATGTGGGGCACTGGAGAGGTTATGTGATTTCCGATGTATGGAGCCGTTACAAACTGCAGCAGGGGTATTATATCGTACACCCTATGGGGTGGGACGCGTTCGGGCTTCCTGCGGAGAATTATGCGATCAAGATGGGAATCCATCCGGCAGTATCCACGGCAGAGAACGTGGCGAATATCAAGAAGCAGATCAACCAGATCGCCGCTCTCTATGACTGGGATATGGAGGTCAATACGACGGATCCCGCTTTTTACAAATGGACCCAGTGGATCTTTGTAAAAATGTTCAAAGAAGGGCTGGCATATGAGAAGGAATTTCCAATTAACTGGTGCCCTTCCTGTAAGACCGGCCTTGCCAACGAGGAAGTGGTCAATGGGAAATGTGAGCGCTGCGGCGCGGAGGTGACAAAGAAGAACCTGCGTCAGTGGATGCTTAAGATCACGGCTTATGCGGACCGTCTGCTAAACGACTTAGACAAACTGGACTGGCCGGAAAAAGTGAAAAAGATGCAGAGCGACTGGATTGGGAAATCTTATGGCGCGGAAGTGGATTTTCCGGTGGACGGAAAGGAAGAGAAGATCACGGTTTACACTACACGCCCGGATACGCTTTATGGAGCGACCTTCATGGTACTGGCGCCGGAGCATAAACTGGCGGCAGAGCTTGCCACTCCTGAGACTAAGGAAGCGGTAGAGAAATATATTTACGATGCTTCCATGAAGTCCAATGTGGATCGGATGCAGGATAAGGAGAAAACAGGCGTCTTTACGGGAAGTTATGCCATCAACCCGTTGAACGGCGCAAAAACACCAATCTGGCTGTCCGACTATGTTCTGGCGGATTATGGTACCGGCGCGATCATGTGTGTGCCCGCCCATGATGACCGGGATTTTGAATTTGCGAAAAAATTTGATATCCCGATCGTACAGGTCATTGCAAAGGACGGGAAAGAGATCGAGGATATGACAGAGGCTTATACGGAAGCGTCAGGCACCATGATCAATTCCGGTGAATGGAACGGCATGGAGTCTGCGGTTCTGAAAAAAGAAGCGCCCCATATGATTGAAAAACGTGGAATCGGAAAAGCAACCGTGAACTTTAAGCTGCGTGACTGGGTATTCTCACGTCAGCGCTATTGGGGAGAGCCGATTCCGATCATCCACTGCCCGGACTGCGGAAACGTGCCGGTGCCGGAAGAAGAACTGCCTTTGACTTTGCCGGAAGTGGAATCCTATGAACCAACCGGAACCGGTGAATCGCCTCTTGCAGGCATTGAGGATTGGGTGAACTGTACCTGTCCTGTCTGCGGCGGGGCGGCAAAACGGGAGACCAACACCATGCCTCAGTGGGCGGGCTCTTCCTGGTATTTCCTGCGCTATGTGGACAATCACAATGACAAAGAACTGGTGTCCAGGGAAAAGGCAGATGAGATGCTTCCGGTGGATATGTATATCGGCGGCGTGGAGCATGCGGTACTGCATCTTCTTTACTCCCGGTTCTATACCAAGTTCCTGTATGATATCGGGGTGGTGGATTTTGACGAGCCTTTTCAGAAATTATTTAATCAGGGAATGATCACCGGGAAGAACGGGATCAAAATGAGTAAATCCAAAGGGAATGTGGTGTCGCCGGATGATCTGGTGCGGGATTATGGATGTGATTCTCTCAGGATGTATGAACTGTTCGTAGGGCCGCCTGAATTGGATGCAGAGTGGGACGACAGGGGGATTGACGGTGTCAACCGTTATCTGAAGCGTCTCTGGAACCTGCTGATGGACAGCAGGGATGCCCATGTACAGCCTACGAAGGAAATGGTGAAACTGCGCAATAAGATGGTCTATGACATTACCAGCCGTCTGGAAAGTTTTAGCCTGAATACGGTGATTTCCGGCTTCATGGAATACAACAACAAGTTTATCGAACTGGCGAAGAAATCCGGCGGAATTGATCAGGAGACTTTAGAGACGGTTGCGGTTCTTTTATCTCCTTTCGCGCCCCACTTTGCAGAGGAGATGTGGGAGCAGTTAGGACACGGCGAGACCGTGTTCCAGGCGGGATGGCCGGCCTATGACGAAACGCAGATGAAGGATGACGAGATCGAGATTCCCGTCCAGGTTAACGGGAAGACAAAGGCGGTTGTCTCCGTCCCTGTTGATGCGGATAAAGAGACGGCTATCGCAGTGGGAAAAGAAGCGCTTGGGGATAGGCTTTCCGGAAACATTATCAAAGAAATTTATGTGCCGGGCAAGATAATTAACATTGTTCAAAAATAGTTTGAGAAAAACTCTCACAGCAGAATAAAGTGCTTGGAAATATTGAAAAGTTCGCTTAAAATCAAGTTTTACAGACATTTTTCTTTCAGAGAAAATGTATCGACGCAAAATGTCGTAACAGATTTTTAAAATAGATAGTATCGGAGTAAAAGTTGAAAGAAAGTGGAGTAAATATTTAAAAGCATATTATGAAATAGCGTGGGTAATGGTAACATTATCTGCGTTATTTCTTCTTAATAAAAGGATTGGATAATTAGAAGTTTTTAGAAGTTTAAAGAAAACAGAATCTAAGAATAGTCATAAAAAGTTTTATCTGGTACAATAAAACATGTTGAAAATCTCAGAATTAGTAATTAATGGAGAAATGAAATATGGAGCAGATTACACTTATGAAATATCAATCTGCTATAAAAAAGACAGCACCAGAGTTTTTTTATAGTGAAGAAAATGGTTGTTTATTTAAAGGTGATAGTTTAGAAGTTTTAAAAAGGATAAGAAACGCTTCGGTGGATTTGATTTTTGCAGACCCACCGTATTCTATAAAAAAAGCGGATTGGGATACTTTTGAAAGTCAGGAAGAATATATTAAGTTTTCCCGGAAATGGATTAAAGAGGCAAGTCGCATTTTAAAAGATAATGGTACTTTGTATGTTTGTGGATTTTCAGAGATTTTAGCCGATATTCATCATCCGGCAATGAAATATTTTTATAATTGTCGTTGGTTGGTATGGCATTATAAGAATAAGGCAAATTTAGGAAATGACTGGGGAAGAAGCCACGAAAGCATTTTATGTTTGCGAAAATCAAAAGACCATATTATGAATGTGGATTCTATAAGAATTCCTTATAATTCTCATACATTAAAATATCCGTCACATCCACAGGCTGAAACCAGTCAATATGGGAATGGAAAAAAACGAGGAGAGTGGACGCCTCATCCGTCAGGAGCAAAGCCCAAAGATGTAATAGAAATTCCAACAACCTGCAATGGAATGGGAGAAAAGACGCCTCATCCAACTCAAAAACCGGAAGAATTGTTGCGAAAAATCATTTTAGCGTCATCAAATGAAGGAGATATTATTTTAGACCCATTTGTAGGAAGCGGAACAACAGCGGTTTGTGCAAAGCAATTAGGAAGAGAGTGGATAGGGATAGATAATGAAGAAGAATATTTGGTATGGGCAGTAGACAGATTAAAAAATGTGCAGAAAAAATCAATAGAAGAGTGGATTCTATTTGATAAATCGGTGGCATCAAGGAGGGAGAATATTAGATGAAAACATTATGGGAAATCATGTCGTGGGTATCGGAAAAGAGCCGGTTTTCTAAGATAGAAAATTACATAGAATTTGCCAAATACTATTTGGAGTTTATTGAAACAGAATTGCAGGCAGAGATAATTGCTCAAAATGAAACCAATTATAGATTCTTTCAGTATAGAAGAGATGGAGAATACAATATCACACGTCCGGTAAATGGGGAGTTATTCTTCAAATTACCGGATTATGAAAACTTGGCTTCTGGTTTTGAGTATATTTTGGAAAATATCAGAGATATAAAAGATGATGTGATTCAACGGGAAAATGTCAATCGCTTTATCTATACGACACAACAGGCGATAGGGTGTGCTTTAGACGCACTTCCAGCGTCAAAAACAAATACTTCTCGAAAAGTGAATGGAGATTTGTTTGAAAGATTTATGCAGATGATTATGTGTCAAATGGGATTCTTGATTGATTCCGAAACACTGAACGTACCAATACCACAGTCTAATGAACAGATGAAGTATCAAAACGATATTGAAATAAAAGTAAACGGGGAGATTGTTGCTATAGGTTCTGTTAAAACATCCAGTAAAGACCGAATTGATAAAATTTTTCTTGATAAGTTGATGTATAATAGACTGACTAATACAGACACACCACATTTTTCAATCTTTTTACATGACGTTCAAAGAGCAGGACAAGAGCCAAATTATAAAGTAGGACAGACATTTTTGACAGGGCATTTCAAGGCATATACGATTGGATTGAATCCATTGGACGGCGTCTATTATTGCGATTTGCGTCCTGTGATGAAAACAGATACTTTGTTGAAAGAGCATATCAAATCATTAGATTATTTGTTGTGTGAAGATGTTTGGAAATATGTTTTGTAAAAGAAATAAAGATTTTTATCGGCAAGGCGGCTGAATGAGGCGATGCGGTGGCATCGTCGATTGAAGCCAACGCAGTCCGATGGAAAATCAGACAAGGTGGTTTGCCTGAAAATGAGTGATACAGTACAGTAGTACCAAACGGTACGCTACGTGGCTTGCGTACCACAATTTGATACAATGCACCCAGGCATGACATTGGGTGCAAATTTTAACGATAGGAATTTTCGTAAAAAGAAATCCCGTTGGTTCTGAACATTTGAGAATAAACGGGATTTTACATTGTTTTCATAAGGTCAAGCAGGAGCCTTTTCTGCTCGTCAGTCAGCGGATTCCATCTGGAAAACAGGATGCGTTGTTCTTCGGTCAGTTGCACCGGTTCATCTCCTTCAGCAAAGAACTGCGCCAGGGTTATGCCAAATGCCTGGCAGACCGATTCCAATGTAGGAAGCGTCGGCGCATTATTTCTGTTGAACATATTTGTGACCGTGGAGTGGGAGAGGTTTGCCTCTTTTGCCAGACGGTAGTCTGTCCAACCCCTTTCCGCCATCAATTCCTTAATGCGTTTCTGCGCATCCATTTCTATCACCTGCCAATCTGTAACTATTATAATTCCCAAAAGGGTGCTATAATAGTCGCGATTGGTAGACAGAGAAATTCCCAAAAGGGGTATATAGAGTTATAGTATGGCAGCTATTTGGGGATGATCTTCATATTTGAGGAGGCAGAAAGTTATGGAAGAACATATCTTTGAGCGTTTTGCCCGTGAACGCGGGATTACTGTTGAAGAAATGAGGGAAATTATTTCCGCACGAATTGAGAGGGGATGGAATGATCCTGACCCGGAGAAACAGGCACAATGGAGGAAGATTCCGTGTGCTGGGGAAATCCCGACACCGGATGAGTGGCTAAAATATGTGGTTGGGAGATTGAAAGAAGAAGGAAAGGAAGATTTATTGCGCTTGTATCCTAACTTGTAAGAAATGCAGAATATGGGGGTTTTTATTGTATTCTCTCCATATGACGGAAAAACCGTCGATATCTTGTATGTAAGGTATATCGACGGTTCTTTTTTGGTTACAGTCCCACAATCTTGGTGAAGTCCAGATTACCGTTTTCGTCCAGCCAAGATTCATCACAATGAACTGCTTCTACACTTCCAAGGAAGAAGTCATGGTCGCCGCCGGTTTCAATCAGTCTGATAACCTTGCACTCAGCGGAAATGGGACAATCGTCCAGCAACGGAGCTTTCACTTTGCTGCCTTCCGTCCATTTTAGATTTAAGGCGGCGAACTTATCCTCGTCCC
>CATKXE010000041.1 GCA_949840465.1 uncultured Lachnospiraceae bacterium
TTTACCTCTTGACATTTCTTAGCTGGACTTATTGGTTTTCTTCCATATCGTCAAACTCCGCAGCCTTGCCCGCTTCAATGAAGTACTTGGAGCTTGGCAGGTTGCTGAAAATACGGAAAAGCTCATCAAGACTGTGGCTGAAATCCTCTAAATCCTGTTCACTCATTTGTTCCAGCAAAGGCAGGAAGCAGGCTGCATTGTGGGACAGGAAATGCTCCATGTATCTGTCAGCTTTTTCTGTCAGCTTTATTTTGACAATGCGCCGGTCATCCGGATCATCGAAGCGCTCCACCAATTCCTGTTCCACCAGTTTGTTCACCATTTTCGTCATCTGGTGCTTGGGAACTTTTGTCCATGCGGCAATCTGTGACATGGTAGCGGAACCGCCCGCCCACTCCAATGTTTTCAGGCAGTAGTACATCTCCAGACTAAACCCTTCATCCAAAAGCTGTTTGAAGGGTTTCGCAATCTGATAATTCCAGCAAGGCATCAATGACAACAGCTTTTCTTGTATTTGCAAATATTTCACCATATCGGCACCACCTTATAAAACAGTTTTAACGGCGCTGCCCTCTTGATTTTTTGTTGCATTTATGCTACTATTCAAAAAGGGCAACTATGTTCCTGATGCTATTATGTACCAGATACAGAGAAAAGTCAAGGAGGAAAGTGAATTGCAAAAAGTAGAAAACCCATTAGGGTATAAATCCATCTGGCGGCTGCTGGCTTCTTTTTCCGGGCCAACCATCATTGCCACGCTGGTATACTCTATCTACAACATTGTGGATCAGGTCTATATTGGTCAAGGCGTAGGCTATTTAGGCAACGCAGCTACCACGGTATCATTCCCTATCACGACCTTAATGTCCTCCATTTCCCTGCTGATTTCAGCGGGCGGCAGCGCTTATGCATCTATCCGGTTAGGAGAAAAGCGTGAGGATGAAGCAGAGCGCACCCTGAGCAATATGCTGCTGGCATCATTGGTTCTTGGCCTCATTTACATGGCTGTGTGCTTGCTTTTCATAAAACCGCTGTTACGGATCTTCGGAACTACGGACGAGATTATGCCTTATGCGATGGATTATGCGCCTATCATCCTCATCGGAACTCCGGCCATGATGCTGGCGTCTGTGCTGGCAAATATGGCCCGGACGGACGGCGCACCGAAGATTTCCATGTTCGGGACGGTTTTAGGCGCGGCGCTGAATGCGGTTTTAGACCCGGTTTATATGTTTGTTTTCCATTGGGGCGTCCGGGGAGCGGCCATCGCCACGATTACCTCCCAGTACATATCGGCAGCTGTATTGTTGATTTATTTTATACGGAAGAGCAAGAACCCGCTGCATATGCGTCTGAAAAGGAAATATCTGAAACTGGATTTTGGACTGACCGGCAGCTATCTGAAGCTGGGCATTTCCTCCTGTGTAACCCAGGGGGTGGGAGCCATCATGCAGACGATTATGAATAATACCCTGCGCTACTATGGCGCGCTTAGCCCTGTGGGCAGCGAAGTCGCTATCAGCGCGGTGGGCGTGGTTACAAAGGTGGCAATGGTCATGGCAACATTTGGCATCGGCATTGCCAACGGTGTCCAGCCTATTTTCGGATTCAACTGGGGAGCGAAAAAATATGACCGGGTGTACGAGGCGTACAGGAAAGCAGCGTGTTCGGCGGTGTTTGCTATTTTTGCCATGTGGGTGGTGTGCCAGATATTTCCTGAGGCGATCCTTTCCTTGTTCGGCGATGAGGAGGCAGAGTTTACGACGTTTGCGGTTCATGCGCTGCGAATTATCCTGTTCTTTACTTTCCTCGGCGGATTCCAGAATGTTTCTGTGAATTATTTCCAGTCTACGGGACAGGTTATGAAGGCTACAATCCTATCCCTGCTTCGGCAGCTGCTAGTATTGATCCCCCTTCTGCTGATCCTGCCGCGATTTTTCGGGCTGGATGGCGCACTCTACGCAACTCCGGTTTCCGATGTATGCTCCACAGTGGTTGTGGCGTGCTTTATGATACCGGAAATGCGGCGACTAAAGAAAATGATTCAGGAAAACAGTTCATCAAATCAAATTCAAATATAAGAATGGAGGTATTTTTATGAACTCGAAAAAACTTGGCTTCGGCCTGATGCGTCTGCCGCTTGAGAACCCGACAGATGTGACGAAAGTGGACTATGATGTGTTGTGTAAAATGGCTGACCGCTATATGGAAGCGGGCTTCAACTATTTTGACACGGCAAATCCCTATCATGGCGGCGGTAACAGCGAGACTGCCTTCCGGGAGTGTATTGCAAGGCGGTATCCCCGTGACAGCTACACAATCACGAATAAATTGACATTCTTTATTGTCCAGAAAGCGGAGGAACTGGAACCTTTCTTCGCCAGGCAGTTGGAGCGTTGCGGCGTGGATTATTTCGACTATTATCTGCTCCACTCAATGAACAAGGATTATCTGGAGCTGGCGGAGAAAATCGGCGCTTTTGACTTTGTGCAGAAGAAAAAAGCGGAGGGAAAAATCAAACATATCGGCTTTTCCTTCCACGACACGGCTGACGTTTTGGAAGATTTCCTGACCCGGCATCCGGAGATGGAATATGTCCAGCTCCAGCTCAACTACGCCGACTGGGAGAATGTGGAGGTACAGTCCCGGAAGAACTATGAAACTGCTGTCAGACACGGCAAGCAGGTACTGGTGATGGAGCCGGTGAAAGGCGGGCTGCTGTCGAATGTTCCGCCCGAAGCGGAAAAACTGCTGAAGGATGCGGGACCAGATATGTCCGTTGCTTCATGGGCAATCCGGTATGTGGCTTCCATGCCCAATGTGGCAATGGTACTGTCCGGTATGAGTAGCATGGAACAGATGGAAGACAACCTCTCCTATATGTCCGATTTTAAGCCCCTGACGGAGAGTGAGAAGCAGCTTGTAGAGCAGGTTGCCCAGATTATTGTTTCCAAGGAACGCATCGCCTGCACCGGCTGCCGCTACTGTACCGATGGCTGTCCGCAGAAAATCGGCATCCCGGACTTTTTCAAGCTGATGAATGATATCTGCAAATTCGGTGACAGGCAGGTCCAAATGTCCAAAAGCTATTACAATCATTACACCGGCACCCTTGGCATGGGGAAAGCATCTGCTTGTATCCAGTGCGGACAATGTGAAGCTCACTGCCCGCAGCATCTGCCAATTATTCAGCATTTGAAGGAAACGGCTGAGATGCTGGAATAGAAGGTGACAGAAAATGGATAGGATAGAAAAAGCGTTGGAATTGCGCTCAAAAATGTATAACTGCTGTCAAGCAGTGGTTTGTACTTTTGCGGATGTGGCGGGTGTGGAGGAACAGGTGCTTTTCAAGATTGCCGAGGGTTTTGGTTCCGGTATGGGCGGTCAGCAGTGCGTTTGCGGAGCTGTTGCAGGAGCGGTCATGGTCAGTGGGCTGCTGAAAAGCTCTGGGCAGGCTGGGAACATAGATTCCCTGCTCAAGTCGCTAGAACGCTCCCGGCAACTTACGGAGGAATTTGAAAGGAAAAACACATCTCTTATTTGTAAGGATTTGAAAGCCGATGATGTGGAAAAATCATATGCTCTCTGTAATGGTTATGTCGCAGAGGCTGTAAAACTGGTGGAAGAAATCATTTTGAACAATGAACCGGAAGGTGTAGAAGATGTCTGAATACTTAAAAAATATCAATTCTCCTGCTGATTTGAAAAAACTGTCGTTAGTGCAGCTCCCTGATTTGGCGGCGGAGATTCGTGAAACACTGCTGACCCGCCTGATGGCGACCGGAGGACACGCAGGACCTAACTTGGGCATGGTGGAGGCTACGATCGCACTCCATTACGTTTTTGATTCTCCTGCGGACAAATTTGTCTTTGACGTGTCCCACCAGTGCTATGTCCATAAAATGCTGACCGGGCGGAAAGACGGATTTACAGCCCCGGAGCGTCACGGCGCTTATTCCGGTTACACGAACCCGTCCGAAAGTGAGCATGATATGTTTACTGTGGGACATACGGCAACGGCTCTCAGCCTTGCAACGGGGCTGGCAAAAGCCCGTGACCTGAAAGGGGAAAGCGGCAATGTGGTGGCAATCGTCGGCGACGGTTCCATGTCAGGAGGGGAAGCGTTTGAAGGATTAAACAATGCGTCCATGTTAGGCAGCAATTTTATCCTTCTGTTCAACGATAACGAGATTGCCATTGCTCCGAACTTTGGCGGGATGTATCAGAATTTTGCGGCTCTGCGGGAAACAGACGGGACAGCCGAGTGTAATTTCTTCAAATCCTTTGGCATGGATTACTGCTATGTTTCAGATGGAAATGACGTTCAGGCAATGGTGGAAGCTCTGCAAAAGGTAAAAGGTACAGATCATCCGGTGGTGGTACATATCCATACAGAGAAAGGCAAAGGACTTTCATGGAACAAGGAAAATCTGGAAGGAAGCCATTTCGTTATGCCCGGAGGGAGCAGCCTTGACGACGTAATGGGCAGCTTTGAGAGCTGCGGCTCCATCATGGCGGAACACCTGCTGGAAAAGATTAAAAAAGACCCGACTGTGATTGCAATTACTCCGGCCACGCCGGGGCAGTCCTTCCTGACAACGGATTTCCGAAAGGAGGCAGGCAGACAGTTTATTGATGTGGGCATTGCGGAGGAACACGCCGTTGCCTTTGCATCCGGCTTGGCAAAAAATGGGGCGAAGCCGGTATTGTGCATTGTATCCTCTTTCCTGCAGAGAACCTTCGACCAGTTGCTGTTGGATTTATCACTGGACAGAAGCCCGGCGACCATTCTGGTAGGCAATGCGACAATCAATCCGGGGGATGCCACACACTGCGGTATTTATGATATTGCAATGCAAAGCAGTATCCCTAACCTGATTGGCCTGGCTCCGACAACAAAAGAGGAATACCTTGCTATGTTTGACTGGGCTTTGGAGCAGACGAACGCCCCGGTGGTGATCCGTGAACCCAGCGCCGTAGTATCCGCCGGACGGGAAGTGACATTTACAGATGCAGACCTCGGATGCTATGAAGTGGCAGAAAGAGGCACTAAGGTAGCGTTTATTGGGCTGGGTAATTTCTTCCAGTTGGCAGGACAGGCCAAGACTGCTTTGAAGGAAAAGACCGGAATAGAGGCCACGGTAATCAATCCCCGCATTTATTCCACATTGGATGAAAAGATGCTGGAAAGCCTGAAAGCAGAGCATGAGATTGTCGTAACTTTGGAAGATGGTGTGCTGGCTGGTGGTTTCGGACAGCGGATAGCCAGTTTCTATGGGCCTTCCTCCATGAAGGTGTTAAACTATGGAGCGGCAAAAGAGTTTCGAGATCGTATGCCCGTTGAGGCGCAGTATCAGCGGGATCATCTGACGTCGGAGCAGATTGTTTGGGATATTGAAATGTGTATATAAAAAATAATTTAGTGGACAAGGCAAGTACATCTTGCCCTGAAAGGTCAATCCGCCTTGTGTAGATTGGCCTTTTTACATCGCATTGTCGAAAACTGTCAGGAAATCGAGAAAAAAAATTTATAATTTTTTTCAAAATCCTTTCCGGTCTGCTGTCCTAAAAAACGTTCTGGTATAGCGAGGAGGTGAAATTAGCCGTATCAAATCTGGACAAAGGAGGGACGTGCCATGACATCGCCTTCCGATGAAAAGCGTATATGCGCCATGTTCGATTCTTTCTGCAAGAAAGTATCGCGCAACTATCTCCGGGATTTGGAGTGGGCAGAGGAACGCAGGGACACACACTACGCTGGACTCCAAAGGCGAGCTTCTCATCACCATCATGTCTTCGCTGGCGCAGGAGGAATCCCGCTCTATTTCGGAAAACGTGACCTGGGGGAAACGGAAGCGGTTTGCGGACGGCAAGGTCAGCCTTGCCTACAGCTCCTTCCTCGGCTACCGGAAAGGGGAGGACGGGCAGATGGAGGTGGTGCCGGAGGAGGCGGAGACCGTGCGGCTCATCTACCGGCTTTTCATGCAGGGGCAGACGCCCTACGCCATCGCAAAATACCTCACCGACAAAAACATCCCGACGCCCACGGGGAAGGAGACATGGCGGCACAGGACGGTGGAGAACATACTTTCCAACGAGAAGTACAAAGGCGACGCCCGCCTGCAGAAATGCTACACGGTGGACTTCCTTTCCAAGAAGCGGAAGGCGAACGAAGGGGAGGTGCCGCAGTATTATGTGGAGGGCAGCCATGACGCCATCATTGAGCCTGCGGAGTGGCAGCTCGTGCAGACGGAGATACAGCGGCGGAAGAACGCGGGGCGGAGCCATAACTGCTGCGGCGTGTTCTCCGCAAAGCTGAAATGCGGCGACTGCGGGGCATACTTCGGCTCCAAGGTGTGGCACTCCAACAGCAAATATAAACGGACGGTCTGGCAGTGCAACGCCAAGTTCAAAGGGGAAAGCAGGTGTGCCACGCCCCACCTATACGAGCAGCGGATAAAGGAGCTGTTCCTTGAGGCCCTCGGCATCCTGATGGAAGACCGGGAAATGGTTATCACAGACTGCAGGGCGGTCATGGAGGCGCTGACGGACTGCAGCCGCATCGACGGCGAGGCAGAGGAGGTCAGCAATGAGATGGAAGTGGTCGCGGGGATGATCCAGAGGCTGGTGGATGAGAACGCCACCCGGAAGCTCGACCAGGAGGACTACCGCAGGAAGTACGCAGGGTACGCAGACCGCTACGCCGCCCTGGAAAGCCGGATGGAAGGTCTGAAGAAAGAACGGGAGCGGAGGGAAATCCAGCACGACCTTTTCAGCGGATTCCTTTCGGGGCTTGAGGAGGTGCGGGAACTGCCGGTGGATTTCGGCGAGAAATTGTTTCACAGGATGGTGGATTTTGCAACGGTGCATTCCGACGGCAGGGTGGTGTTCACCTTCCGCAACGGGGCGGAAGTCAGCACAAAGATTTGAAAGCGGCGGGCAGGTTCCGGGAGTACCGGATATCCTGCCCGCTGTTTTTATGCTGGCATTTTTGCTTTTATGGACAATTCGTAAAAAATGTCCATAAATGAACAAAAACGGATGATTGAAGATTGATTTTTCTGTATGCCGCTGATAAAGTATAAGCAGATGGACATCTGTACATGAATATTCAATTGGAGAAATATGAATGAAAATAGATTTATCAGGCAGGACAGGCAGATTTGCGAGGCGGACGCTGGCAGATTTTTCGGAGAAAATGATTTTACTGCTCACGGATATGCCATTAGAAGAAATTTCTGTTCGGAAGATCTGTGATATATGTAATTATCCGAGATCGACCTTTTACAATTATTTTGATGATATTTATGATCTGATGGATTATTGCTGGATTGTAATTATAAAAGATATGAATCTGGAACAATACATGAAAATTCCGGCAGAAGACAGGACGAAAGAGATATTTTTAATGTTATATGATTATCTTGACGGTTACAGACCACAGATTCATAAAATTTTGTCGAAGAACAGCCTGAATGGAAGGTGTATGTCATTCCTCCGTCTTTTTATGAGGGGGCAGATAAAGGATATTGTAAGCACATGCCCTTATACTAAGGATTTTCCTTTGCGCGAAGATGTCATGGTTGATTATTATGCAGTAACGATTGAAATGCTTTTAGAGAAATGCTTTCTGGAAAAAATTCCGCTAAGTAAGGAAGAGGCTGTGCAGTCTCTCGGATTTTTGCTCGGCACAATAGAAAAGGAGGCTCATAGAAAATGATTTTGTATTTCAGTGCTACAGGCAATGGGAAATATATTGCTGAACAGATTGCGGCGGCAACAGATGAAAAGTACATTTCTATTACAGAATGTATCCGTGGAGATAAATATTCTTTTCGTAATGAAAAAATCGTAGGAATTGTGACGCCGACCTATTTCTGGAGGCTTCCGGGAATTGTTGCCCGGTATCTGGAAAAACTCAGGCTGGAAAACTGCGGATATGTATTTTTCCTGGCAAGCTATGGCACTACAACGGGGCTGGCAGGGAGCATGGCTAAGGAAATTATGGCACGTAATGGACAAGTGTTTGATGCCTGTTATAGTGTGATTATGCCCGATACATGGACGCCTGTATTTGACCTTACCAATAAAAAACGTGTTGCCCGGTGGCTGAACGATGGAAAAGAGCAGCTGGCATGCGTTACTGGCAGGATTCAAAGAAAGGAAAAGGGTGATTATATTGACAGGAAGCTGCCCAGACTGATAGCCAGGCTGCCATCTGCATATATGTATGCTGCGGGGAGGAAGACGAAGAAGTTCTCCACAGATAAAGATTTATGTATTGGGTGTGGATTATGTGCAGAGAAATGTCCGGTGGGAGCCATTCAGATGGAAAATAACCGGCCGGTCTGGAAACTGGAAGAATGTGAAATGTGTCTGGGATGCCTGCACAGGTGTCCAAAGTTTGCAATCAGTTATGGGAATGGAAAAACAAGCAGGCATGGGCAGTACAGAAATCCTTACACTCAGATATAGGAGGACATATCATGGCAGATTTAGCGGTAATTACAGGAGCATCGTCAGGTCTTGGCGTTAAATTTTTAGAGTCAGTCATCCATCGTTATCCACAACTGGATGAATACTGGATCATTGCGAGAAGAAAAGAAAGATTAGAAAAATTGGCAGAAGCCTACAAAGATAAAAAGATTGTTCCAATAGAAGCGGATTTAGGCGATGAAAAATTATATGATAAGATCTCAGAAAGACTGGAAAAGAATAAGCCCCATGTAAAAGTATTGATCAATAATGCGGGATATGTGAAATCGGGTATGTTTTCTGATATGAAACAGGAAGATATCCTGAGCATGATTTCAGTCAATGTCAAGGGAATGACGATGATTCAAAAAACATTTCTTCCCTATATGGGGAAAGGCAGTTTTACTGTTATCACCTGTTCCGTATCTTCCTTTGCGCCTGTTCCCTGTCAGACGGTTTACAGCGCTACCAAAAAATACATTTATTATTTTGGGAGAGCGCTCCGGGAAGAATTATTGGAAAAAGAAATCAATGTTCTTCTTCTATGTCCGGGAAATATGGATACTGAAATGAATCCAAAAGGACAGCAAAGGCAGGGCCGGAAAATTAACCGTCTTCCATTTTTGGATATGGACATACTTACAGCAAAGGCATTGGAAAAGGCAGAGAAAGGAAAAGGTGTGTATACTCCGGGTACATTTTATAAATTTTATAGAGTTGTCAGCAGGATTTTTCCTTCATTATGGCTGATGAAGACAGCTAAAAAGTTTTACTAAAGGAATTGACTAATTCCGTTTGTTTGTACGAAAAAATAGAATTTGGGAACAGGGATGGTCAGTTTAATCCCTTGGGTGCAAAAAATAACGATAACCTCTCTGAAAAATGGGTTATCGTTATTTTTTCCCTTTGAAAAAACAGAAATGCGGAAGTCCCGAATAATAAAACGATAGCCGCCTTTGCATGGGTGCATACGCCTTTCTGAAAAGTGTTTATTTTAGGGCGTTTGGGATAAATGTAAAAACGATAGCACCTGTTCCAAAATTGTATCAATTTGGACACGCAATATGGTGTGGAAGGTCTCTCCTATCCGATTGCTGAAACTTTATGGAGTTTCTTCCCCATGCAGTTGAGGGGGCTTTTAGCTATATCCGGTTTACCTTCTTTCCGATGAATGGATTTTCAGTTTGCCTGCCTGATATTGAAAGAACGTGAGTTCGAAAAAGTCCTTGCAAAAATGTATGCTTTATGTTATGATAAAAAAGAACACATGTTTTGCATGTATCCTTTTTTGTCGGATTATAGAAGGCCTGACAGTTACCCGGAATCAGCGGGCAGCGGACTGGATGGATTATTTTAGAAGTGACAGCGGGGGTGAGAAGGTTGGCGGAAAAGATTCAGGTGCAGATGTCCATGTATGATAAGCTTCAGATTTTATCGGATGCGGCGAAGTATGACGTGGCCTGTACATCCAGCGGGGTGGACCGAAAGGGAGACGGAACCGGTATGGGGAACTGCCGTGCATCGGGGTTGTGCCATAGTTTTTCGGCGGACGGCAGATGTATCTGCCTGCTGAAGATACTGTTTACCAATGAATGCATCTATGACTGTAAGTACTGTATCAACCGTTCTTCGAATGATGTGGTGAGGACTTCATTTACGCCGGAAGAGGTCTGTACTTTGACGATGGAATTTTATCGGAGGAATTATATCGAAGGGCTGTTTTTGAGTTCCGGTATTTTGAAAAGTCCCAATTATACGATGGAACTGATCTATGCAACTCTGTATAGGTTAAGGAAGGTGTGCAACTTTCAGGGGTATATCCATGTAAAGGCAATTCCGGGTACAGACGCAGAGCTGCTTGGAAGGGTCGGCTTTTTGGCAGACCGTATGAGTGTGAATCTGGAATTGCCCACAGCGGAGGGGCTGCGCCTTCTGGCGCCGCACAAGAACCGAAAGAATATTCTGGCGCCCATGCGCCTCATTCAGAATAGGATGGTGGAAAACAAGCAGGAGATAGTACTATATAAGAATGCGCCCAGATTTGTGCCCGCCGGACAGAGTACCCAGATGATTGTCGGCGCCACACCGGAGACAGACTACCAGATTTTGAATGTGGCGGAGTCCCTGTATCAGAAGTTTGGGCTGAAAAGAGTATTTTATTCTGCATTTGTGGCAGTGAACGAGGATACTGCGCTTCCGGCCAGAACCGGGGAGGGGCCGCCTCTTTTACGGGAACACAGGCTGTATCAGGCGGACTGGCTGCTTCGGTATTACCGCTTTGAAGCCAGGGAGCTGTTAGATGAGGAACATCCGAATTTTAATATATTTTTAGATCCCAAGTGTAACTGGGCATTGAAGCATCTGGAACAATTCCCGGTGGAAGTAAACCGGGCAGACTATAACATGCTGCTTCGGGTTCCGGGGATTGGGGTGAAGTCTGCACAGCGCATTGTAAAGGCAAGGAAGATGGGGAATCTGAAGTTTGACGACCTGAAAAAAATGGGTGTAGTACTCAAGCGCGCCCTGTATTTCCTTACCTGCGGCGGCAGGATGATGTACCATACCAGGCTGGATGAGGATTATATTACCCGGAATTTGCTCAACACAAAAGAAAAGCTTCCGGACTCGGTGTCCGGCATGACTTACCGGCAGCTGTCTTTGTTTGATGACATGAATTATACAGACAGCCAGACAGCGCAGATTTTATAACAGATTTTCAGGAGGTGGGCGTGGATGAAAAAAGTATATATCTGCAATGATACGATCACCGGGATTTTTTCTGCAATCTATGATGCGTGGAAGGAGAGCCGGGATAAAGAAGCCGGAATCGAACTCCGGGGGAAGCTGGATACACAGCTGTTTTGTGAATATACGGAAGTCGTGGAAGAAGAACGCAAAGCTGCCGCAGTGGAGAAGCTGATTCAAAAGCATTTGGGCTATAATACCTATTGGGATATTTACCATGCCCTTTTATCGGAGCATCCTAAAAAAGCGGAAGCCGTATTTCATGTGATGCAGACTGCACGCACGGTGGGCAACAGCAAAAAAGTGATGGATCATCTCTCCAACCCGGATGTGGCGCTTGTATTTGAACTGAGCAGAAAGGCTGCCAATGAAGCGCATCAGTTCATGGAATTTATCCGGTTCAGGGAGCTGGAGCATGGGATCCTGTTTTCAGAGATCACGCCGAAGAACCGAATTCTGACCTGTATCGGCGACCATTTTACAGACCGGTTTCCGCTGGAGGACTGGATGGTTTATGACAAAACCCATCAGGAGTTCCTTGTACACTGTGCAAAGCACCCATGGATACTGGTAAGCGGGGAATGTCTCAATCGGGAAGAGGCAGAAAAGATTTCAAAGGCAGAAGCAGAGTTTGAAAGGCTGTGGAAAGGATTTTTCCAATCTATTTCCATCAAGGAGCGGGAGAATCCGATCTGTCAGAGAACCCATCTCCCCATTCATTTCCGGCAGGATATGACAGAATTTTGCTGACAGACGGTCGTCTTGTGCAGAGAATACACATAACCACCCGGATAGTAACGGATCGTATAAAATCCATGGTTTTCCAGATACACGCACAGTCACCTCATTAGCGCAGAAAATCACCGCATTCACGCAAAAGGGATTGTATTCATGAAAAAAGCGGATTATGATAGTATCAGTCAAAGACTCCACGGGGCATCAAATTTCCAGCGCAGCAAGCTGCAGGGCATTTGGTCTACACTCCGTTTCGGTCGTTGCGAAACAAGTGCCATTGGCACTTGGCAACCCTCGCGGCAGTCGCCAAATGGACATACAAAAACATGTCCACTTGGCTCGTTGCTTCTCGGGAATAAAAATATTAAGAAAGAAGGAGGTAGTATGGAAAGAGAGGTTTTTATTTGGCTTGGATTGTTGATCGTATTTCTTGCCGTTGAGATCGCAACGGTTGGGCTGACATCCATCTGGCTGGCCGGCGGCGCGGTGGCCGCATTGCTTCTCAACATCGCCGGATTGGATATCTGGTGGCAGACGGGTGCATTTCTTGCCGTATCGTTTTTATTGCTGCTTTTCACCCGCCCATTTGCGGTAAAATACATAAATTCCCATCACGAAAAGACAAATTATGAGGGAATTATCGGAAAAGTGGTTAGAATAACAGAGACAGTCAACAATCGTCAGGAAATGGGAACCGCAGTAGTGAACGGGCTGGAATGGACAGCCCGGACAGAGGAAGACGGGGCAGTCTTAAATCCCGGTGATCTTGCAAAAGTGGTCAATATTTCAGGGGTAAAGCTTATTGTGAGAAAATATGAGGAGGAATAGAATATGAATCTCAGTATAATTATTGTAATGGTTATTTTGGCAATCATTCTTTTGGTCATTATTTCCAATGTCAGGATTGTGCCTCAGGCGCATGCCTATATTCTGGAACGTCTGGGAGGATATAAGGAGACCTGGAGCGTTGGGCTGCATTTCAAGGTGCCGATTTTGGATAAAGTTGCGAAAAGAGTCTCGTTGAAGGAACAGGTTGTGGACTTTGACCCGCAGGCCGTAATTACCAAGGATAACGTGACGATGCAGATTGACACGGTTGTATTCTTCCAGATCACGGATCCAAAAAAATACGCATATGGGGTGGAGAGCCCGATTTCAGCGATTGAGAACCTGACGGCAACCACACTGCGTAATATTATCGGTGATCTGGAACTGGATGAGACACTGACCTCCAGAGAGACGATCAATACAAAGATGCGCACGATTCTGGATATTGCTACAGATGAATGGGGAATCAAGGTAAACCGCGTAGAGTTAAAGAACATCATGCCGCCGAAAGCGATCCAGGATGCAATGGAGAAGCAGATGAAGGCAGAACGTGAGAGAAGGGAAGCAATCCTGCGTGCAGAAGGTGAGAAGAAATCCACGATCCTTGTTGCGGAAGGTGAAAAAGAGTCTGTGATTTTGGAAGCCGAAGCAGCGAAGGAGGCTGCGATCCTGAAAGCCGAGGCGGAGAAGCAGAAGCGGATCCGGGAGGCGGAAGGCCAGGCGGAAGCAATCCGGACGGTACAGAAGGCCACAGCAGAAGGGATTGAGTATGTGAAGTCAGCCGGGGCAGATCAGGCGGTTCTGACGCTCAAGAGCCTGGAAGCATTTGTAAAGGCAGCGGACGGCCAGGCTACGAAGATCATTATCCCGTCAGAACTACAGGGAATAGCAGGGCTGACGAAGACAATCGCGGAAGTAGCCCACATAGACGGAAAACCGGAGTAAAAAAAGGATGGCAAGAATACTGATACTGGAAGACGAGACTGAGAGCCGAAAAGCATTAGAAAAAATGGTGCGGGATATCTCCGCAGATATAACGGTGGATGCAGCAGCAGACCTGGCTTCGGCCAGGCTGCTGCTTGGCAGCGCCGTTTCTTTTGATTTATTCCTGCTGGACGTAAATCTAAAGCCGGAGAAACCGGGGGATCTCTCCGGCATCTGTTTTGCGGAAGAAATCCGCAGAAAAAGGCAGTATGAGTTCACACCGCTGGTCATGGTCACTTCTGTGTCCGGGATGGAGATGGAGGCCTACCGGAAGCTGCACTGCTACCAATACGTAGTAAAGCCCTATGTAAAGGAAGATGTAGAAGAAGTTGTGAAAAAAGTCCTGTTCCACCTCCATGCAGACAACCGACCCTTTATCATGGTGAAAAAAAACGGAATAAATTACAAAATTTTTTGTGATGAGATTATGTTCTGCCGGGCAATTCCAAGGGGAGTGTGCTTTTATCTCAAAGAGGAACAGATTGAGGTGCCTTATCTTTCTATCCATAAATTATTGGAGAAACTGCCAAAGGAAATGTTTTTCCAGTGCCACAGGACATTCGTGGTGAACCGCAATGCAGTAAAATACTATGATCTGGTCAATCAGGTCATTCAGGTGGAAGGCTCGTCAGAATGGATCGATATTGGAGTTACATTTAAACCGGAAGTTAGGAGGATGCTGCATGGGCAAAGTCAGTCATAAACTGCTTTATAGAATCTTATGTACCATATCTCTGGCAATCGGCCTGTATCTTGTGATAGATTTGATGCTCAGCGGAACATTGAATGTGAGGATGATCATTGTATTTGTGCTGGTTATGACGGGAATTATCTGGGGAGTGGCAGACTGGAAGGTGAGCAGTGACTTAATCCGGGATCAGGAAAAAGAATTGAAGATGTACCAGCTCTACATCCAGCCGTTGGAAGAACTGGTCAAAGAGATCCGTGCCAGACAGCATGAATTTGACAACCATATCCATGCGATCCTGAATATGCACCTGACAGTGGATAACTATGAGGAACTGGTGGAGAAGCAGTCCAGGTATATTTTGGAGATCCGCAGGGACAGCGCCAGTAAATATCTGCCCCTCCTTCGGATCAGCGATAAGGTTCTGGCCGGTTTTCTGTACAGTAAGATTGTCAGTTCTCCAGAGAATGTAGAAACAGATGTGGAGGTACAAAACTGGCAGATTCTGTCCAGAATTTCAGAGCATAGCCTGATTGAAATCGTGGGAGTGCTTGTGGACAATGCCTATGAGGCATGCCAAAAAAACGGCGGGCAGGTGAAGATATTCCTGGATTCCCGGGAAGACCGGATGGTATTTGAGGTGTTGAATGAACATCAGAGGCTTTCCTTTGAGGAAATCGCAAGATTTTTTGACTATGGATATACAACGAAGGATTCTGATAGCCGGCAGCACGGAATCGGTCTTGCCCGCGTCAAGGCTCTGATACAGAAAGCGGATGGGGAAATTACGGTTGCGCAGGATACGATAGAAGAAAGGAACTACATCCATATCACGGTGATGATTTAGGCGGGAAAGTAAAATGCAGGAAGAACAGATTATCAAGATATCAGTCCGAAATCTGGTGGAGTTTATTCTGCGGGAGGGGGATATTGACAACCGCACAACCGGCAGCATGGAGCGGGACGTCATGCAGCAGGGGAGCCGTCTCCACCGGAAGCTCCAAAAGCGTATGGGGTCAGGTTATCATGCGGAGGTGCCTTTAAAAGCTCCTTGTGCCTGTGACGGTTTTGTACTTCAGGTGGAAGGGCGGGCGGACGGGATATTTACGGAAGAGTCACAGGTGGTAATTGACGAGATCAAAGGGGTCATGAGGAGTCTGGAACAGATTCAAAAGCCTGTGCCGGTTCATCTGGCGCAGGCAAAATGTTATGCATACATATACGGTTCACAGAATGCACTGGAGTCAATAGGGGTACAGATGACTTACTGTAATCTGGAGACAGAGGAAATCAAGCGGTTTCAGGAGCAATGTGACCTGAAAGATTTAGAAAAGTGGTTTCAGGCATTGGTCCGGGCTTATGAAAAATGGGCTAAATTCCAGATTGAATGGAAAAAAGTGAGGGATAAATCCATCCGCAGGACAGAATTTCCTTTTTCGTACCGTTCAGGGCAGAGGGAGCTGGTGGCTTCGGTCTACCGAACGATCTTGCGTAAAAAGAAACTCTTTATCCAGGCGCCTACCGGAGTGGGCAAGACCATGGCGGTACTTTTCCCTGCCGTGCGTGCAGTGGGCGAGGGATTGGGAGAAAAGATTTTCTACCTGACGGCAAAAACGATCACAAGAACCGTGGCAGAGCAGGCGCTTCGGACATTGCGCGGTCAGGGGCTTCTTTTGAAGGCTATCACGCTGACTGCCAGGGAAAAAATCTGTCTTTGCGGGGAAACACAGTGCAACCCGGATGCCTGCATATATGCAAAAGGGCACTATGACCGGGTCAATGATGCAGTATTTGATTTACTCTCCCATACCTGCGAGCTGACGCGTGAAGTTCTTCAGGCGCAGGCGGAGAAATACCGGGTCTGCCCCTTTGAGATGGCTTTGGATGTATCGGTATGGGTAGATGCCGTAATCTGCGATTATAATTACGTATTTGACCCGAATGCGCATCTGAAACGTTTTTTCTCAGAAGGGAACAAGGGGGGCTATTTATTTCTGATTGACGAGGCACACAATCTTGTGGAGCGGGGCAGGGAGATGTACAGCGCACAGATTTATAAGGAAGACGTCCTTGCAGCCAGGCGTCTTGTAAAGGCAGAAAATCCGAAACTGGCAAAACAGCTTGAAGAGTGCAATAAGCTGCTTCTGAAAATGAAACGGGAATGTGAAGCGCAGGGGTATCAGGTATTGGAAAATGTATCCCACCTGCCGTTAAAGTTGATGAATGTCCTGGGAGAATTGGAGGACTATCTGGAAGGGTGCCGGGACGAAGAGAAAAGGGAAGAAGTGCTGGACTTTTATTTTCAGGTCAGGATGTTTTTGAATATTTACGACATTCTGGATGAAAATTATATCATCTATACCGAATTAGAAAAAGACGGGCGTTTTCGGCTGAAACTCCTCTGTGTGAATCCTTCGGCCAATCTACAGTGTTATCTGGGGCAGGGGAACAGCACGGTTTTCTTTTCCGCCACATTGCTGCCGATACATTATTATAAGAAGCTGCTCAGTGTGGAAAACGAGGACTATGCTATTTATGCAGAATCCTCGTTTCCGAAGGAAAACAGGCTTCTTCTTCTGGGGATGGACGTCAGTACCAGATATACGGTACGGGGACCCTTGACGTATCAAAGAATTGCACAATATATTGTAAAGACAGTCCGGGCAAAAAAAGGGAACTATATGGTATTTTTTCCATCTTATCGTTTTTTGGAGGATGTGTATGGGCAGTTCCAAATCGAGATAGGAGATCATAGTGAAATCGAATGCGTGCTTCAGTCACAGTACATGGGGGAACAGGCAAGAGAGATATTTTTGGAGACATTTGAGGAAAATCGGGAAAATACGCTGGTTGGTTTCTGTGTCATGGGCGGGATTTTTTCGGAGGGAATCGACTTGACACAGGATCGTCTGATCGGGGCAATTATTGTGGGAACCGGGCTTCCGCAAGTGTGCAATGACAGGGAAATTTTGAAACAATATTTTGACAGCAGGAATCTGTCAGGATTTGATTATGCCTATCTTTATGCCGGTATGAATAAAGTATTGCAGTCCGCCGGGCGTGTCATACGCACAGAGGAAGACAGGGGGGTCATCCTTCTGCTTGACGAACGGTTTATGAGAAGGCAGTATGGGGATATTTTTCCAAGGGAATGGAGCGGCATACAGACATGCCGATTAAATACCCTGGAGGGGAAATTAAAAAGTTTCTGGGGAAACGGAAGGATTTAGCCGAAATACCAGAATCTTCTTAACTTTTACAGTATTAGGCCGATATATTTACAAGGGATATTATCTTAGGTTTTCCTAATTCAAAAGTAAAGGAGGAAATAAAGTGAAAATCAATGACAACTACCAGAATATCCAGAATAATTTTGCTTATGTAAATGCAAATAATGCAGCAGCAGCATCTAAAGTAGCATCAGAAAAAGACGGAAGCGCAGAAAGCTCTGCAAAGGTGGGGGCGACAACTCCCAATACAGACCGTGTAGAATTGAGTTCTGATGCCAAGGTAACAAACAAGATGAGTGATTCCGACAGAGCCGCATTGGTAGAAAGCCTGAAGTCAGATCTGGATAACCAGATGTCACGTTTTACCAATATGATGATGCAGATGTTCAACAAGCAGGGTATTACCGGCTTACAGGCAGGAAGCGATGGCTTCTGGCGTCAGATCGCAAGCGGTAACTTTACAGTGGACGCTCAGACTAAAGCAGAAGCACAGCAGGCGATTTCAGAAGACGGGTACTGGGGAGTAAAGCAGACATCCCAGAGAATCTTCGATATGGCTAAGGCGCTTGCAGGAGATGATCCCGAGATGATGAAGAAGATGCAGAATGCGGTTGAAAAAGGCTTTGAGCAGGCAACTGCTGCCTGGGGCAAAGAACTGCCAGGTATCTGCGGCGAAACACACACGGCGATCAATGGTATGTTTGACGAATACTACAAGAATGCAGGTATTGCATAAACGTAGTACATACCGCAAAGATAAGGCAGAGTTACAAGGGATATAAGAAAAGGAATGCGGAAGCTTTCGCATTCCTTTTTTGAGTACGTCCGGCGGGCGCACGTCAAAATAGTGCGGCTTATACCGCACTATTTTGAGTGAATGGCTTATAGGTATAGAAATTTATTCAATAGCAATATATTTTGGCTGTTCTTCGATGGCTTTCGGAGCTTCTTTTGGAATGCTGAGCTTTAAGACTCCGTCGGAGAATGCAGCCTTGATATCTTCCTGCGTCAGTTCCTTACCTACATAGAAACTGCGGTTGCAGGAACCGGTATAGCGTTCCTTGCGGATGCACTTGCCCTTCTGGTCATGTGTCTCCCTGGCTTCATCCTTCGCTGCGGTGATGGTGAGATAGCCGTCTTTTAAATCAGCCTTGATGTCTTCCTTTTTATATCCCGGAAGTTCCATCTCCACAAGATAGCCTGTCTCAGTCTCATGTATATCTGTCTTCATAATCTGAGAGGATGCATTTTCAAAAGGCCTCTCGAAAAATGGATCATTAAAAAAGCTGTTGATAAAATTTCTGTTTGATAATAACATAATTCATCCCTCCGTTTGAAATTCATTGTTATCTTTGTTCTATATAAACTATAGCATTAGTTATTAGCACTGTCAATAGGTGAGTGCTAATTAATTGTGAAAAAAATGTGAAGACCATATTTCAGGCCATATGGAAATCATATGATTCCGGTATTGTATTATGCCCTGTTTTTCATTTTTGGATACAAATTCTGTTGAGTTTTTGACCCAATAGTAAACCGGATTATTTCATGTCTTCAGAAACAGCTTGAAAAAGCCCGAGGTTTTGGTATAATGAGTGTGTCCAAAGCCGGATACCGGACAGAAACGGTTATCGGAATCAGGATTTAAGATACGATAGAAAAAACGGGAGGCGATTCTATGGAAAATAGGACGGAACAGATCCGTGCGGGCGACGCACGCGTGAACGAAGTGCTGTCTGCCATTGACGAGTTGAAGAGTGTGCTTTCCGGAAGAAACCATAGCTTTGTGCCTTATACACATACAGCAGACAGGAAATTTTCGAAAGAAAGGACAGAGTGTTTCATACAGCGGCTTCTGGCATTTGTTCAGGAGAAAAAGGAACGTGAGAATGCGGTCTTTCTGGAAGAAGAACGGCAGGTCTATGAAAGTTACCTCTACTGCGCAATCTCTTATTGCGTCTGTCATTTTCAGGAAGAGAACATGACGTTCGAGACAATCCTGATGATGACGGAGGATTTCCTGCTGTTGAAGTTCCGCCAGATGATTTTGGATCAGGAACGGGGAGAGCTTCCAAAAGATGAAGAGTTAGAACGGCATTTTATGAATTACAGCACGCTCTTTGACCCGGATTATGATTTCCCGGATTTTGAGTATGATATCTGGTACATGCTGAATCAATTTTTGTATCAAGAAGGGCTTACACTCTATGGGCAGGGGGAGTATTATCTGGAGGCCATGGCATGTTTAAGGAGCGCCGCAAAGAAACTAAAGGACTTGTCTCAGAGACAGATGAGGGATAGGGAGCATGGAGCGGTATAGTTTAAAGAAGGATTATTATGAACAGCTCAGGCAGGATTACTATGAGAAGCGCGAGAAATCTTTTGTATTCGATTATTTGGAGAAAAATCCCCGCTCCGAGACTTGTTTCCGTATGATTCTGGGACAGCGGTGGGAGGCTCTGAGGGCCGGGAAGATTTCCCGTCTGGATTATGTGAATTATATTATCGAAAAATTATCAAAGACACCGAAACTGTATCAGGAAGGCCGGGACTATAAACTGCTCTTACCGCTTTTGTGCTGCGGGCTGGGTCTCTCGCAGGAGGAGGCGACACAGCTGGAGCGTACCGGCAGAAAAAAAGATGTTCAGGAGAAACTGTGCCTTTTGGAAGAAAAGCTGAACGGATCCGACAGGGAAACCAGAGAAAGGCTGTCAGGGATTTCTCACAGTGAATTGGAGCGTATGACCCGCAGGTTGGAACATGTTTCCCTGCAGGTAGAAGTAAGGAATTTTTTTTATGAAATCGGACTTCCGATTACGGATACGAATAAACCTCAGAAGGAGAGCGCGGCAAAGAGAAAACCGGAACGGAAGAAAGATCCGTCCTTAAATATGCTGGATGCATACTGCGCCCGGAAGAATCTGGCTCTTACGGCTCCTGCCGCAATGCCGGGAGGGGAAAGCGGGGAAGATTATGATGAGTTCTTCCAAAGGATTGCAAAATCAGGGCATTCCGGCATGTTCATTCCGCTTAAGATCGATACCTGGACGGGAGCCGGATTGTTTATGATCGGAAAGAAATATATCCATGATTTTTCCTATTTAGTCAGCAAGAAAGAAAATAAGGTATTTGAGGATTTCTGCTGTGCCTATGAGATACTGGAACCTGGTGTAAATGCGGTGTTAACCCCCTCCGTGGGAAATGGGGGAGAAGGGGAAATGGTTTCTTACCATGCCGCGAAGTATCTGTTCCATTATGAGGAGGCACGGGAGGCATTTGAGATCATACGCCGCACGAATCTGGCGGAGATTTGGGAGCATAACCGCTCTCTGGGGAAAACGAGCCGTCCCCAATCCCTGGATTTTTATTTTCCCGGACAGGAAGAAGAGGGAGAAGCAGAAGGAAGGCCCGGGGGCGGTACTGTGGATGAAAAATTTTCGGAGGTCAGAGACGGGGTTGGCCCAAGGGAGACATTTGGCAGATGCAGGAGACTGTAAGATTGGATATGATAAAATAAGGAGCAGAGATGAAAGACAGATTGACAAAAAGCGACGTAAAGAAAATAGAAGAGGAGATTGAGCATCGCAAGCTGGTGGTAAGGAAGGAGGCCATTGCGGCTGTAAAGGAGGCCAGGGCACACGGGGATCTGAGCGAGAACTTCGAATACCATGCGGCAAAAAAAGATAAAAATCAAAATGAGAGCAGAATCCGGTATCTGGAGAGGATGCTGAAAAATGCGGTCATTATAGAGGACAGTTCAAAATCGGATGAGGTTGGGATCAATAATACGGTCGAATTGTACATAGAAGAGGATGATGAGGTGGAGACATACCGTCTGGTTACCTCCATCCGGGGCAGTTCCCTCAACGGGCTGATCAGCATAGAATCCCCGCTGGGAAAAGCCATCATCGGCCATAAGGTGAATGACAGGGTCTATATCAGGGTGAATGAGGATTATGGATATTATGCAGTGATCCAAAAGATTATAAACACGCAGGATGAGGCAGAAGACCACATACGCAGCTATTAATGGCTGGAAAGTCCTGACGAATTTATGCAGGGGCTGTCAGAAAACAAGATTGATACAAAATAGCGGAACGCCGTTATGAGCCGCAGGATATTTTGTAGGAACGTTTTCTGACAGCCCTTGTTCTTTGTGCCTGAAAACAGCCTCCGCAACAGTTGCGGAGGCTGTAGGGGAAATCAAAAATTCTGCTCAAAGGCTTCCTGCACATTATTTTTCAGTGAAAAGGCGGAGATGCCTTTTTCCGGTTGGGCTCCTTCTTTCCCTTTCCTTCCGGCAGAATCAATTTCCAAATTTTTGTTGGCCGTAGAAAGCATCAGCTTAATCCGGTTCAACTGGTTGACTTCGCTGGCACCCGGGTCAAAATCAATGGCCACCACGTTGGACTGCGGATAGAGTCTTCTCAGCTCCTTGATCACCCCTTTTCCAACCACATGGTTCGGCAGACAGGCAAAAGGCTGGGTACACACGATATTTTCCGTGCCGCTATGTATCAGTTCCAGCATCTCCCCGGTCAAAAACCACCCTTCCCCGGTCTGATTGCCCAGAGATACGATTTTAGATGCCATTTCGGCCAGCTTGTGGATCGGCGTGGGCGGATCAAAATGGCGGCTTGCCTCGAACGCTTTCGTAGCCGGGGCGCGGAACCATTCCAGCGCCTTGATCCCCAGGTTCCCAAGGGTAGCTTTGGATTTTTCCATTCCCAGGTGGGATACCTTGAAATTCTGGTTATAGAAGCAGTACATTAAGAAATCCAGTAAATCCGGAACCACGGCTTCAGCTCCCTCGCTTTCCAAAAGCTCCACGAGATAATTGTTCGCGGCAGGAAGGAATTTTACCAGAATCTCCCCCACCACGCCGACCCGCGGTTTGCGGGTATCCAGTATTTCCAAATTGTCAAAATCCTGGATAATATCCCGGCAGAGCTTTTTAAATCCGCTCCGGGAAGGGTATCCATGGGACAAAAAATGCTTACATGTCTCGGCCCATTTCCTGTGCATTGCATTCGTGCTTCCAGGCACCGCTTCGTAAGGACGCATGCGGTACACGCATTTCATAAAAATGTCCCCAAGCGTCAGGGCATACATCCCGCGCATGACTAAAACAGGTGTGAGCCGGAAACCGGGATTCTCTTCCAATCCGCTTAAATTCAGGGAGATGACCGGGATATGGGCATAACCGGCCTTCTTCAATGCCTTGCGGATGAACCCGATATAGTTGGAAGCCCTGCAGCCGCCGCCGGTCTGTGTGATGATGACGGCAAGGTGTTCGGTATCATAGCTGCCTGATAAAATCGCCTCCATGATCTGCCCGACTACCATCAGGGAGGGATAGCAGGCATCATTATTTACATATTTTAATCCCACGTCCACCGCTTTTTTGTTATCGTTTGGAAGCACCACGATATGATAACCGCAGGTTCGAAAAGCAGGCTCTAACAGCTCAAAATGTATGGGCGACATCTGCGGGCAGAGGATGGTGTAGTTCTTTTTCATTTCTTTTGTAAACGGTATCTTCTCAATGGAAGCCGGACGGATATTGCGGCTGGTTTTTCTCTGTTCCCGTACGCGGATTGCCGCCAGAAGGGAACGCACGCGGATTCTGGCAGCCCCCAGATTGTTGACCTCGTCGATTTTCAGTGTCGTATAGATCTTATCCGAGTTGGTCAGGATCTCCGCCACCTGATCCGTGGTTACCGCATCCAGGCCGCAGCCGAAGGAGTTTAACTGGATGAGATCCAGATTATCTACCGTTTTTACATAGTTTGCCGCCGCATACAGGCGGGAATGGTACATCCACTGATCCATGACATTCAAAGGCCGTTCCACCGGCTGTAGGTGGGATACGGAATCTTCGGTAAGGACGGCGATGTTGTAGGACGTGATCAGTTCGGGCAGCCCATGGTTGACCTCCGGGTCAATATGGTAGGGCCTTCCGGCAAGCACAATGCCCCGATTTCCGGTCTCATTGAGGAAACGGATCGTCTCTTCCCCTTTTTTTCGCATATCCTCACGGGCAGCCGAAAGCTCCTTCCATGCTTCCTGCACGGCATTTCGGATCTCTTCCGGAGAAAGATGGAACTTTTCCGAAAGTTCTTCTGTCAGCCTTAGGGAGATGGTTTCCTCGTTTTTGAAACTAAGGAAGGGATGGATGAAATCCACTTCTCCCTTTACGATCGGATCCATGTTATTGCGGATATTCTCCGGGTAGGAGGTCACAATCGGGCAGTTATAGTGGTTGTTGGCATCCTCGAACTCATTGCGCTCAAAAGGAATGGAAGGGTAGAAAATATGCCGTATTCCCTGATTGATCAGCCACTGTACATGCCCGTGCGCCAGTTTTGCCGGATAGCATTCCGACTCGCTGGGGATGGACTCGATTCCAAGCTCATAAATCTTTCTGGTGGAAACCGGGGAAATCACGACCCGGAACTTTAATTTTGTAAAAAATGTAAACCAGAAAGGATAGTTTTCATAAATATTGAGTACCCTCGGGATGCCGATCACTCCGTGCAGCGCTTCCTGTTCTTTAAGCGGTGTATATCCGAAATAGCGATTCAGCTTATATTCGAACAGGTTGGGCATCTGGTTGGCGGCTTTTTCTTTGCCAAGCCCCTTCTCACAGCGGTTGCCGGTAATGAACCTCCTGTTGCCGCTGAAATGGCTGATGGTCAGGCGGCAGTTGTTGGTACAGCCTTTGCATTTGGTCATGGTGGTAGAATATTCCAGAGCTTCAATGTCTTCCATGGAAAGCATGGTAGTGCCTTCGCATTCCACATAGCGTTCCCGTGCAATCAGCGCGGCCCCGAATGCCCCCATGATCCCGGCAATGTCCGGCCGGATGGCTTCACAGCCCGCTATTTTTTCAAAACTTCTAAGCACCGCGTTGTTATAGAACGTCCCCCCCTGTACTACGATGTGCCTCCCAAGCTCGGATGCATCGGATACCTTGATCACCTTAAAAAGCGCATTCTTAATGACAGAATAGGCAAGCCCTGCGGAAATATCCGCCACCGCGGCCCCTTCCTTCTGTGCCTGCTTGACCTTAGAATTCATAAATACAGTACAGCGGGTTCCCAGATCGATAGGGTTGGAAGCATACAAGGCTTCGTGGGCAAAATCCTCCACCGAGTAATTCAGGGATTTCGCAAAGGTCTCGATAAAGGAACCGCAGCCTGAGGAACAGGCTTCGTTGAGCTGCACGCTGTCCACAGTCTGGTTCTTGATCTTGATACATTTCATATCCTGCCCGCCAATATCAAGGATACAGTCTACATCCGGCTCAAAATATGAGGCGGCGTAATAATGAGATACAGTTTCTACTTCCCCCTCATCCAGCAGGAGAGCCGCTTTAATCAGAGCCTCTCCATAGCCGGTGGAGCAGGAGTGTACAATTTCAACTCCCTCGGGAAGCCGGCTGTAAATATCCTTGACTGCACGGATAGTCGTGCCGAGGGGATCCCCCTCGTTGTTATGATAAAAGGAATACAGCAAGGTTCCGTCTTCACCTACCAGCGCGGCTTTTGTAGTAGTGGAGCCTGCATCGATCCCTAAAAATGCCTTTCCGCGGTAAGCGCCCAGATCCTTCACCGGAACCTGATGCCTGTTGTGGCGGCTGATAAAGGCTTCATATTCCTTTGTGGATGCAAACAGCGGCTCCATGCGGTCTACTTCAAATTCCATCTCGATCCGTTCAGCCAGACGCTCCTGCAACTCACGCAGGGCTGCTTTTGTTTCCTGTTTTGCATTGAGCGCGGAACCGATGGCGGCAAACAGATGGGAACGCACGGGGGCGATGACGTGTTCGTCGTCCAGCTTCAGCGTGCGGATAAAAGCGGCGCGTAATTCAGACAAAAAATGCAGAGGCCCGCCTAAAAATGCCACATGTCCCCGGATGGGTTTTCCGCAGGCAAGGCCGCTGATTGTCTGGTTTACCACTGCCTGAAAAATAGAAGCGGCCAGATCTTCCCTGGAAGCCCCTTCATTGATTAATGGCTGGATGTCGGATTTGGCAAATACACCGCAGCGTGCAGCGATAGAATACAGGGCTTTATAATTCTTTGCATATTCATTGAGGCCCATGGCGTCTGTCTGCAGGAGAGACGCCATCTGGTCGATAAAAGACCCTGTACCTCCCGCGCAGACGCCATTCATACGCTGCTCCACATTGCCCCCTTCAAAATAAATAATTTTGGCATCTTCCCCTCCCAGTTCAATCGCCACATCGGTCTGAGAAGCATAGTCCTGAAGGGCAGAAGAAACGGCGATCACTTCCTGGACAAAGGGTACATTCAGATGCTTTGCAAGAGTCAGGCCGCCGCTCCCGGTGATGACCGGAGACACACGGACAGGGCCTAAGGCGTAGAGAGCCCGGCCAAGGAGGTCAGACAAGGTCTCCTGGATATTGGCAAAATGCCGTTCATAATCGGAGAACAAAACCTCATGGCTGCCGTTCAATACAGCGATCTTCACAGTGGTAGAGCCAATGTCAATTCCTAAACTATATAATTCATTCAGATTCATATGATTTCCACATCCTCTTTTATATAGATTTTATGTCAATTCCTTCCTATTAAATGTTGGTATTCTTTCGACAACAACCCTCATTATACGACAAGTTTCCAAAAAAGACAATCGGTAAAGTGGTAAAGGTTTTAGGAGAGATCAGATATTTTTTCGGGAAATTCTATAAATTATATGGGAGTTTTATACAAAATTTACAGAAAAAGTATAACATATATTTGACAAATATGCCGCTCAACGGTACAATTACACATGATAGAAGAGGAACAGTAAAGAAGCGGTAAATTTGCATTTGATTAAAAAGAGGAGACGAAGACATTTGAACTGGTTGAATAAATTAGAAAGAAAATTTGGCAGATACGCAATACCGAATCTGACCATGTACCTGATTGGCGGATATGTGATTGGATATGCGGTCACCCTCATGCTCCCGAATTATCTCGGGTGGCTTACTTTGGAGCCTGCATATATTTTAAAAGGGCAGATCTGGCGCTTGTTTACCTGGGTGCTGGTGCCGCCCAGCAGGCAGCTTCTGACGGTTGTGATCATGATGCTGCTTTACTATCAGCTTGGTACCGCGTTGGAGAGGACCTGGGGAACGTTCCGCTATAATGTATACATTTTTTCCGGGATTTTGTTTACCATACTTGGCGCGTTCCTGCTTGCCGTGATTCTGGGAACGAATATGGTGGGATACGGCGTATATTTCAGCACCTATTATATTAATATGTCTATTTTCCTTGCATTTGCTGCAAGCTATCCGGATATGGAACTGCTTCTGTATTTTGTGTTGCCTATTAAGATTAAATGGATGGCCTACGTATATGCGGCATATATTCTGTATGATTTTGTGAGGGGGAACTGGATGACAAGGACAGCCATTGTTGCATCCTTATTGAACTTTATCCTGTTTTTCCTTTCCAGCAGGAACCTTAAGCCCTATACGCCTAAGGAACAGGCCAGAAAACGGAAGTTCAAAAAGCAGGCAAGGCCCCATATGACCTATGCCAACGGAGCCATGCACCGCTGCGCAGTATGCGGTAAGACGGAACTGGACGACCCGTCGCTGGAATTTCGGTTCTGCTCCAAGTGCAACGGGAATTACGAATACTGTCAGGAACATTTATTTACACATGAACATGTAAAGTGAATATGAAGATTCGTAAAAATTGGAATTGAATAATGAGAATCAAAGGTGTAAAATAAAAAAGATGCGAGTGTTATTTATAACAATACTCTATGATAAAGAGGTGTGAGGGAATGAAAAAGAAGTGGAAGGGATTGCTTGCGTTGTTTTTTGGATTCATGCTGTGTACATGTATTCCAATGAGTGCATCTGCTACTGTTTTGGATCAGGAGAATACGGAGGCGGAAGAGCCTGTGGAAGATCATGATTCGGAAATTGCACTGACTGCAGAAGATCAGGAACCGGATGTTTCCCGAACTGCGGTTAATCCGGGCGGAGGCGTTTCACTGACAGCCCTGGATGTGGACGGTACACAAAGGACCTACAGGGTTGCGTTAAAGCAGTCAGTGGTTTCGGATGCAAGAAGGATTTTGTTTGCAGTATGGTGCCTTCAGAACGGGCAGGATGATCTGAGATGGTATACGGCTCAGAGAATGAGCGACGGAAGCTATATGTGCGATGTATCTGTGGATAACCACAGACAGGAGGGGACTTATATTGTACATGCATATGCTGAAAAGTCCGGCGGGAACTCCGTATTTTTAGGCCAGGCGGATTTCGAAGCGTCAGGTCCTTCGGCCGCGTCCGTGTCCGTGGCGAATTATAATGCCGCGGCGGGAACTTTTCAGATCTGGGTGAGCGGCGTCCGGTCTGTCTCCGGGACACGCCAGGTACAGGTTCCAGTCTGGTGTTCCAATGATCAGAGTGATATCCGTTGGTATCAGGCCAATCTGCAGCCAAACGGAAGTTATGCGGTGCAGGCTTCTATTTCGAACCACGATTATCATACGGGTGAATATAAGATTCATGTGTATGCAGAGGGCGGGAATGGAATACTCTCCTATATCGGGGGTACACTTCAGGAGGTGAGCCCGGCAGTCGGAGACCTGACAGTGTCCAATCCGGACCGGGGGGAACAAAATTATCAGGTTATTTTATCCGGAGTCCAGGTTCCGGGCGGCGTCCGGGAAGTCCAGTTCGCAGTATGGGCTGATCACGGCGGCCAGGATGACTTAAGATGGTACAAGGCAAACAGATACTCTGACGGAAGTTATGCATGTACATTTCCAATCAGCAACCACAGGCAGCTGGGTACATACAATGTCCATGCGTATGCCGTACATAATAACGGGGCGTTCCAGTTCGTGAAAGCGGTGAATTTCGAGGTAAAGAATAAACCTTCCGGTTCAGTGAGCGTCTCCAATGTCAATAAAAGTGCAGGCACGTTTGACATCCTGGTATCCAATATCGGAGCGTCGTCCGGTGTGGAGAGCGTACTTGTTCCGGTATGGAATGCAGCGGATCAGAGCGATATCAAGTGGTACAGCGCACGGCGTCAGAGCAATGGTTCCTATGCGGTATCGGCTAATATAGCGAATCATAATTTTCATACAGGCGGGTATCATATCCATGTTTATGTCACCATGAAAAATGGAGTCATGGGATGTGTGGACGGCACGACAGTGCAGATGGATGTTGCATATCAGGTACAGGCGTCCAAGATCAGCGGTTCACAGTGCCGGATTACGCTTTCGGCTCCTTGGGTCAATGGAAACGGTGTTAAAGTCATGTTCCCTACCTGGAGTGATGCCAATGGGCAGGATGATATCATCTGGTATGAAGGAAGCAGGTCAGGCAACGGAGTCTGGTCGGTAACGGTTGACGGGGCAAGACATCACAGTCCCGGTTCATTTTCTACGCATGTATATGTGATGAGTAATGGCAAGAACACGTTTGCCGGGTCAGCCAGCTATTCTATGGATTTCAGTGCACAGCAGAGCAGAATTGCGGGAGACGCCAATATGGTAATCTCCCAGGCAACCAACAGTTCTATGGATTCGGGGACAAAGCTTCGAAGCTGCTATAATTGGGTGGTGAATAATATCTCTTACAGGATGCTGCCGATACCGATGCAGCCAGAGGCAGGATATACTTCGGAGCAGTGGTATGCCATTTACGGGATTGAGCAGAGAGCCGGGAACTGCTATTGTTATGCTGCTTCCTTTGCAGTTGTTGCACGCCAGTTGGGATACGATGCTAAAATGGTCAGCGGTTCGGTTCCATTGCTGTCGGGAGGATATGGCCCCCATGCATGGGTGGAACTGAATATGAACGGTGTGACATATATTTGTGATCCTGAATCGCAGCGTGAATATCCAAACTATGGATTTTATATGACCACCTATGCGACAGCCCCATATGCTTATCGTAAATAGGATGTGCCCGTGAAAAGTGATTGAATGAGGAATTCCTTTGGGAGAAGGGGTTCCTCTTTTCAGGACTATTGGAGAGAAAAAATGGTTTTTAGTTCCTTAACGTTTCTTTGCGTGTTTTTCCCAGTGGTATTTGCAGCCTATCACCTGATACCGTCATTTCGCGTGAAGAATTACCTGCTGATCGCCAGCAGCCTGCTGTTTTATGCCTATGGGGAGCCTGTGTATGTACTGTTGATGGCTGGCAGTTCTGCTATAAACTATCTGTATGGCCGATTACTGGAAAAGATGCCAGGACGGAAGCTTATCCTCACGCTGGCTGTGTTGACTAATTTTTCTGCACTGGGATTTTTCAAGTATGCGGACATGCTGATCGACACCTGGAATCATCTGACAGGATTTCAGGCGACTCTGTTAGAGATCCGTCTGCCAATCGGGATTTCCTTTTTCACCTTTCAGGCATTGTCCTATGTGATCGATGTGTATAGAGGGCAGGTGAAAGCACAGAAAAATTTTGGGAAGATGCTGCTTTATATCTC
>CATKXE010000042.1 GCA_949840465.1 uncultured Lachnospiraceae bacterium
CGTGATGGAAGCTGGGCAACCTGCCCTGAGGTAGATAAAATACCATCCAAATATGCCCTAAAGGATGGCGAGGCAATTACGTGGAACTGGCAGGAGCGGGGGGTAGAATACCGACTTTTTCATGCAGCGGAGTCTACGGAGGAGAATCCGGTAGTGGTCGCAAGAGGTGTGGACGAACAGGGGAAGCTGTTTGAAGAAAAGATTGATGTGAGGCAGATTGATCCCTATAATACCACGTGTATTGAACTACAGGCTTTGAGGTATTTTAAGCCGGAAGGTCACTGGCTGTACAATCCTTATGAACTGTATGAAGGGTATGAGTTTCAGGGAATACACGAACGGTTTGATTTCATTGCCGGCGCCCGAAAAAGGATCGTGGACTGTAACAAGGTGCATCTCTCTAAAGAAGCGGCGAATTGGAAAGAGGATATTGACCTTGTACTCAGCTTTACGGGGGCTCCGGCAAGGCCGGACAAAACTGGAAATGGTTTTCAATTAGACACGGATTTTCTCAGTCATTTTGCCAGAGAAAATGAAAGGAATCTGGAACTGTATTCCATCGCCGCAAAGGAGCGGCTGATATATGGCATGGCAAAGAAATGCTCCGAAGAACTTTCCGATATGCTCTGGAAAAAATAGAATCTGAGTTTTTGGGATTTATTAAGTCGAATCAATCCTCAGACCGTATTGCAGTACAGTCTGGGGATTTTTCTTTTCTTTAAGTTTCCTGACAGTTGATTTTATTTCTTGAAGTATCGGAACGTTCCATTGATGAACCGCCCTCCCTTTATTATAATCAAGATATCTGGAAAAATGCTATGAGGAGGAATATGACATGTATGAATTAAACCTTGCCGCCCATATTGCCAGGCTGCGGCATAAGCGGAAGATTACACAGGAGGAGCTGGCAGATTTTATGGGCGTGACCAAGGCTTCCGTGTCAAAATGGGAAAACGCCCAGAGTACGCCGGATCTGCAGCTTATCGTCCATCTGGCGGCATTTTTTGACGTGACCGTAGATGAGCTGCTTGGATACGAACCTCAGCTTTCCCGTGAACAGATCCGCCGCCGTTATGCGGAACTGTCCAGAGATTTCGTAAACCTGCCTTTTGACGAGGCTCTGGAAAGAACTCGTTCTCTGGCGCATCAATATTATTCCTGTTATCCGTTTCTGCTGCAGCTTTGCGTCCTGTATTGGAATCATTTTATGCTGGCAGAAACCGAAGAAGGGCGAAATCAGGTTTTAGAAGAAGCCGTTGCATGGTGTACCCATATTCTGGAAAATTGCAGTGATGTGGGAGTATGCAGTGATGCGCTGGTATTGAAAGCCGGGCTGGACCTTCAGCTTGGGAGAGCCGCAGAAACGATTGACGCCCTGGAGCCGGTCTCAGACCCGGCCCGCCTGGCAGGACAGGATGGGAGCCTGCTGATTCAGGCATACCAGATGGCCGGGAAAACGGAAAAGGCGAAAAGCTTTGTTCAGGCAAAGCAGTATTTGGATCTGCTGAATCTGGTAAGCGATTCGGTTCTGTCTCTGGTTTTGTATGCCAGTGAGCCAAAGCGGTGTGAAGAAACGATACGCCGGATAACAGAGGTGATGGGACAGTTTCATTTACAGCAGCTGCATCCCAATCTGGCTGCCCAATTCTATTATCAGTCCGCAGTATTTTATGCGCAGAATGGGAAAAATAAAGATGCGGTAAACGCCCTTGGCTGCTTTGAAAAATGTGTGAATATGCTTTTGAGGGCGGAGAAGATTGTGCTTCATGGGGATTCCTATTTTGATCTGCTGCATGAATGGATAGAGAGCCTTCCTTTAGGTGAAATGGCTCCCCGGGATCGGAATTTTGTCGGGCAGAGTGTACAGGAGGCTCTTTTACACCCCTCATTTGAGGGAATTCAGACAAACAGGGAATTTCAAAGGTTACGATCCAGAATGACGGAAGGAGGACGAAATCATGCCTGATATCAATGAAATGCTGCCGTTTTTGATTCCGCTGGCCATTGCGGAAATCCTGCTGCTGGCGTATACGCTGCATCATATCCTGACCCATAAAACCTATAAGCACGGTACGCGGGGATTATGGATTGTTGTGACATTGGCGGGGATGCAGTTTATCGGCCCTATTTTGTATTTTCTGCTGGGGAGGGAGGAAGACTGATATGGAAATGCTGGTGCTTTCCCATGTGGAAAAGCATTTTGGAGAAAAACAAGTGCTTAAAGATGTTACATTTTCGGTTCCGGAACATTCGGTATTTGGATTTGCAGGGCAAAACGGAGCCGGAAAAACCACTGCTATGAAGATGGTTCTTGGGCTGCTTCCCGCAGGCGGCGGAGAAATTTTTGTGAATGGGATGCAGGTTCGCTATGGCAATACCCCCACTAACCGGTTTGTAGGATATCTGCCTGACGTACCGGAATTCTATTCGTATATGACTCCGGCGGAGTATCTTTGTTTTTGCGGGGAGATTGCCGGTATGCCGGCAAAGGAAATTAAAAATCGGTGCGAAGAACTGTTGTGCCTGGTGGGGCTGGAAAAAGAACATCACAGGATAAAAGGATTTTCCCGGGGAATGAAACAGCGCCTTGGAGTTGCGCAGGCATTATTCAGCCGTCCGAAGCTTATCATCTGTGACGAGCCAACCTCCGCGCTTGACCCGGCCGGGCGGAAGGAGCTTCTGGATGTCCTGGTATCGTCAAAGGAGCAGGCAACGGTTCTTTTTTCTACCCATATCCTCTCAGACGTAGAGCGGATCTGTGATGAGATCGCTGTTCTTCATGAGGGAAAAATCGTTTTGCAGGGGGCGTTGGAAGAGGTGCGTAAGGAAAGGAAAGCAGCGGCTACAGAACTGGAAACAGAACGGGCGGAGGATGCAGGAAAGTTATTGTCAGCATTTCCTTTTTTAAAGGCGCAGGGAAGGGGAAGGCTCTTGCTGGAGGAAACGGAGCGGCTCCCTGAGATTCTGCATTTTCTTGCGGACGCTGACATGCCAATGCTGCGAATAGAACGCCGGGAGGCGACACTGGAAGATTTGTATATGGAGGTGGTAGGGAAATGAAAGCGTTTCTGAAAAAGGAATGGATGGAATGGAGCCGAACCGGGCGGCTTTTGATCCTTCTCCTGGTGTTTGCGCTGTTTGGAATTATGAATCCGGCTCTGGCAAAGTTTACTCCCTGGCTCATGGAGACGATGTCGGATTCCCTTTCGGACACAGGGCTTGTCGTGACGAAAACCACTGTAGATGCAATGGACTCCTGGATCCAGTTTTATAAAAATATTCCCATGGCGCTGACTGTGTTCGTCCTGATCTGCAGCGGGGGATTTACCTTGGAATATGAAAAGGGAACTCTGATCCCTGTTGTGACAAAAGGACTGCCAAGGCGAAAAATTGTGGCGTCCAAGGCTCTGTTCCTGTTTGGTTTCTGGACGGTATTCTATTTTCTCTGTGCCGGGATTACCTATGGATATAATGCGTATTTCTGGGATAACCGTGTTGCGGAAAATTTGATATTTGCCATGGCCTGTACCTGGCTGTTCGGTGTATGGGTGATCGCGCTGCTTGTTTTTTTCTCTGTCGCAGCCAAAAACAGTCCGCAGGTTCTCTTAGGAACAGGCGGCGCAGCAACAGGCGTCTATCTGCTGGGTATGTTCCCGAAACTGGCCCCTGTTCTTCCTGCAAAGCTGATGGAGGGGCTGCCGCTCCTGCAGGGAGGCACCGGCCGGGAGGACTATTATGCCAGTATGGCAGCCGCCGGGGGGCTCAGTATATTGTGTATGGTACTGGCCATGGTATGCTTTGACTGGAAACGGCTGTAGGGAAGAAGGAATGACATTGACTGTGAATGGCAACCAACAGAAATCTTATGCGGATAAAAGCCAACGAAATATGGTATCTGCCTTTCATTTATGGTATAGTATTCCCAGAGCGACAGACCTGCAAAATATTTGAGGTTGATAAAAGTGAGGAAGATGCACTGGCAGAAAAGTATGGTGAAATTTAGGGTTCGTATGATCATGTAGATGGGGTAAGGCACGGCCTTTCGTTTTTTACACACACGAATACAAAAGGGGGCAGATTGGACAGGGCGATGTTAGAAGTATCTGGTATCAGAAAAAGGTATGGAAGAAACACCATATTGGACGGCGTCAGTTTTCAGGTAAAATGCGGTGAGCGCGTGGCCGTGATCGGCAGAAACGGATGCGGAAAGACGACGCTTATGCAGATTCTGGCAGGCGTTATGAAGCCGGATGCGGGCAGCCTGCGCTATTTCGGGAAAGACCCGCAGGGCAGAGGCGAATACTTTCGTAAATACTGCGGCTATGTCCCGCAGGAGCTGCCTCTGATGGAAGAACTGTCTGTCAGGGATAACCTGAGATTGTGGGGCGTGGGACGACCAGGAGATTCCGCGGAGCTGATTCGTGAATTTCAGATGGAGGAGCTGATGAAAACTACGGTCAGTAAGCTTTCAGGCGGTATGAAGCGGCGGCTTTGTATCGCATGCGCGCTGGCAGGATGGCCTCCCATCCTGCTGATGGATGAACCTACGACAGCGCTGGATCTGTACTACAAGGAAGCCATCGGAAGCTTTATGAAGCAATATTGCGCAGGGAACGGCATTATTGTCATGACGACACATGATGAGAGGGAAATCTTATCCTGCGACAGATGCCTGCTGATGCGGGAAGGGGATTTGACGGAGTTGGCCAAAGAAGAGCGGAACATGGAATCTGTCAGGAAGATGCTGGCATGGTAGTGCAGAGCATCGTATAAAAAACGCCGGGGCACGCAATCCTTTGATGTGCAGGAAATTCCACTCAGCGGGCAGTCAGTTTGCCGCACAAATTTATGCATAAAGGGAGGAAAAAAATGAACAGTAACTTTGATCCAGTGACAGGAGAACAGACACAGGGAAACGGCACGGCGCCGCCCCCGGTTTCCGGCACAGGGATGCCAAAAAAGAAGAAAAAAGGCTGGCTGATCGTCCTGATCGCGGTTGTCGTGGCGGCGGCGGGCGCGGTCTTTGCAGCGGCAAAAAGCGGTGTTTTTATGAGTGATTCCGCGAAGGTTTTAGCGGCGGTTACCAACACGTTTAACGATACGGATTATCTTACCGGGGCGTTAAAATTAGGCGGCCTGTCCGGTGCAGATTCGTATACAGTTTCTATGAACAGTCAGGCGCAGACGTATGATATGGAACTGCAGTTTTTGATTGGAAAGACCCAAAAGCAGCTTCTCGGCAGCGTGGATGCGCCGGATATTACAGGGGCGGAATTTCAGGCGGAGCTGACGAAAGAGCAGCTTCGGGTGCAGGTTCCGGCACTCAGCGATTATATTTTTGTCTATGATTATACGCAGCCCAAAAGCGATTATATGATCGAAAATTTCGGCAGCAGGCTGGATGCTTTGGATGAGATGCTGAAAGGCCTGTATGAAACGAAACCGGAGGCAGAGTATAACTCGGATCTGATCAAGACCATTATTGAGGAAGGGAAGAAACTGGAGTTTACCAGGGTGGATGCAGAAGAATTTGAGGTAGACAAAGAAGACCGGAAATGTACGGGAATCGCCACCACAATCACACGGGACTGCATGCAGAATATACTGGATGAGGTTGAAAAAGTTGCCAGGGAAAGTCAGGATAGGACTTACGGATATGATGACGGCTATATAGAGGAGTATTTCGACGGGATCGAAGAAAATATCGCGGAAATGGAAGATGTGGACGTGACATTTTTTATCTGTAAAAAGAAGCTGGCCTGTATCCGTATGGAGATGGAAGACACAGAGGCGGAGTTGCGTTTCCTCGGCGGAGACACGCGGATGCAGAATATGCAGCTAAATGTCGACAAAGAGGAAGTGCTGAGGTTAGAGGGGCAGACTGTGGACGGCACGGAAACCAGGAAGCTTTTTCTGGAAGGGGAGGAGTTCCTCGGTCTGGAATATAACCGGAAAGACGGGGCTCTGGACATCACGGCGGACGGCGGCAGGACGCTCCTGTCCGGCAATGTCGTCCTGGAGAAGGACAGCTTTAAGGCTTCCATGGACAGGATCATGGTTGATGGGCAGCTTCTGGATGTAACATGCAGCATGTCAGTGGAAAAAGGCGCTTCCTTTAAAACGATGGAAGGAAAAGAATTTGATCTGGGGCGTGCAAAGCAAAATGATATGGAAGGGCTGTTTCAGGAATTGAATCTGTTATGAGGATATTTGGCGTATATTTATTTCTGGAATACAAAAGGAGCGTGAAGGTTCTGCTGAAATCTGCGGGAAGCCTGCTTTTGCTGCTGTGTCTGGTGACGGGCACAGCGGCGGTAGTCAGCCATGCGGTTTTCGGCGCGCAGATGTTCCGTATGATCGACGTGGGCGTATCTGTCCCGGAGGAGGAAAAGGAAACAAAGGCAGTGGTGCGTTTCCTCTCTGCAATGGAGAGCGTGGAGTCTGTCTGTAATTTCCGCTATTTTCCGCAGGAGGAGGCGCTTAGGAAGCTTTATGAAGGAGAAATTCAGGCGGTCATTGTACTGCCTGAAGGCCTTTACGAAGAGATATACACCGGTCAGAAGGGCAAAATCAGTGTCTATCTGCCCCAGGATCCCCCGTTTCGGGTACGAGTGTTCCAGGAACTGCTGTCAGACGGGGCGTCCCTCCTTGGGACAGCGGAGGCGGGGGCGTTGGCAGCGCGGGATCTGGCGGAAGAGGATTTTGCGGAAATGAAGCCCTATCAGGCGGCGGAGCATATTTCATATGCGTATATAAAATGCGCAATGGACAGGGAGGATATGTTTGTCCAAAATGTATATTCCCCGTTAGGGGAGATGGATTTGTACCAATACTATTTTGCGGCGGCTGCCGCGCTCCTGCTGTTGATGAGCGGGCTGAACTACAGTTTTCTATATCAGGGGCAGAGCAGGGCGGTGGAGCAGAAACTCCGTGTACTGGGAATGGGCTCTGTTAAAATATCGCTCGTTAAAATCCTGGTCATGGCGAATGCGTCCTGGACGCTGGGAATCGCGGCCTATCTGTCTGGATGCCTGTTTTCACAGATATGGCAGAAGAATTTCCTGTGGTTTCATGGGAGCGTGCTGCTTTTTATGATTCCTGCGAGCCTTGCAGCCGCCGTATATTTCCATATGGTATTTTCGATATTTGGCAAAGGGATGCAGGGGGCGGTGTTCCTGCTTTCCGCAAACGCGCTGATGGCTCTGTGCTCCGGCGTCCTGATTCCGCTGCCGTATCTGCCGGATATAGTTGGGGGGATCGGGCGGTATCTTCCGCTCAGTTTTCTGCACAGGTATTGTGCGGAGATTTTTTTCTGAACGCAATGCTCAGGGGCTGTTGCTTCATCGCTTGTACAGATGGTGAAGAGAAACGTGATACTCACAGGCGATATAATTTGTCTGGATTCCTCGGGGCATGGAGATGCCCTGGCAGGGGTTCACGCCTGTGAGTATCGATGCGCAGTATATATCTTAACGGTTCTTTAGGACGGGAGTCACAGTTTCATGGTAAAATACATGGTATGGTTTACATTACAGTTCAAGGCCTGGACGAGGCGGAGATCCTCCTGGATGCAGGTTCTGGGAATGGTTCTGCTGCTCCTTATGGTTTCCCATATCCGTCTGCCCGGCATAGAAAATACACGGATCGGCGTCTGTGCCGCGCCGGATGTGTTTTCACAGAGGGTTTTGGAATGCCTGAAAGACAGGGAAAGTATCTTCGATTTTGCAGAGTATCAGGATCAGGAAGAGATGCGGCATGATATTTTGGCAGGCAGGATGGAATGTGGATTTGTTTTTTTTGAGGACGCGGAAGGGGACAGATTCAAAAACTCGGCGTCCTACATCTGTACGCCTTTTTCCGCAAAAGGGCTGATTGCACAGGAAACCTTTTATGCGGCGTTTTTTGAGGTGTACAGCGGACAGATCCTGATTGGCAATGAGAAGGAACTATTCGGAAAAAGCAGCGGGGAGATTACCAGGGAGCTTTTGGAAAGAAGGCAGGCATACCTGCAGGAAAATGAGATGTTCCGGATCGATGTCATTGAGACAGAACAAACGGTGCCGCAAACGTCTTCAGCAGACGGCGCTGCAAAGAGTACAAGGCCGGTACAGGGAACCGCAGGGATGTTTCTTTTTGCGATCCTGTGGATGGCTCAGGGGAGAAAATTTGAACGCTACGGGAACGGTGTGACAGCCGCATTGGAAAGAAAAGAGCGGTGGAAATTCGCGTATCTGGGATGTATGGCGGAGGCTTTGGTTCCCGCGGCTGCAGGAACCGTCCTCATTCTTTTAAGTCCGGGGCACAGAAGCGCTCTGGCGGAATTCGCCAGCATGCTGCTGTTTGTGCTGGTCACCGGCTTTTGGGTATTGGCGGTGGGAAGTTTTTTTAAAAACAGCGTCACATTTGCTGCCTGGACGGCTGCGATCCTGCTGGTCCAACTGGCCGTATGCCCCATTTTCATAGATCTGGCGCCTTATATACCGGCAATAGCCGTGATCCGGCGGTTATTTCCGCTGGGGTGGCTGGACTTTGCGGGTTAGCGCTTTACATGCAAAAATTTTTGGGATGCCCCTCAAAGTAAAGTCTCTTTTGGAATATGAAGAGACTTTACTTTTTTGCTGCAAAAACAATATTTACAGAGTATCGTCCTTCACGGCCAGGATGATATTTTCCTTTTGCAGCCTGCGTCCGCCTATGGCATATGCGCCCACTACAGCCGCAAGTACCAGCACGGTATAGCCAAGGAGCACGCCAATCGGTGCAAAGGGAAGGTATTCCATCAGGGTCAGTTCCTGCAGCCTTAAACAGACTGCCAGAAAGAGCGCCTGGAACGGGAGGCTGTAAAGCAGCGGCTTTAATCCAAGGGTCAGGCCTTCTAAGAATAACATAGCCCACATCTGCTTTGTGTTAAGCCCCACGGATCGGAGCATGGCAAATTCCCGGCGGCGCTGCCGTAAGTTCCCGGAGATCCCGGCCCACACATTGGACAGGCCGATGGCGGCAAGGAAGGCGGTCAGGAACGAGATGATCATATTCATGGATTCCCGCATGTCGGCAGTCATTTTTTCCTGTTCCACAATATCGCTCACCAGATAATCCCCGCTCCCATAATAATAAGAAATGAGTCCCTCCACGTTGTCTGTGAGTTTCTCGATCTGTGCGTCGCTTGCATGATCCCCGCCTTCTGCACGGTAAACCGCAGTCAGGCTTCTGGCGCTGTTCTGCCGTTTTTCACTGCAGGAATCGCTGAGTTTCAGTACATGTTCCATGGGCATCACGGCTGTCAGCACAAAATGGGAACTGCTATAGAGTGTCTGGCAGGGAAGTGTATCGGTCAGTTTTCCGACGTGCAGTGTAAAATTGTAATTTCCTTCGTCCTCGTCATAGGCGCGCTCCGTGAACGGAAGCGTTTGCCCTTCTTCCAGAGCCAGCAATTCCCTGCGCACGGTGTTACGGTTGGTGCTGGCATGTGGATCTCTTGTATAATTGTAGAAAATTGCCTGGGAAAAATCTTCAAAATACGGCTGCGGATCGATTCCCAGCTTTTCGCAGTATTCCCGGAAACAATTTTCCTCCAGACCTACCAGCGTGGTTCGTACCCGGTAGGAATCGTCCCGCTCGATGAGAGAGTATTTACCCTCATCAACGATGGAGCGAAAACCGCCCAGATAGTTCCGGATCTCAGAGGAAGCGTCCTCTTCCGATACCCAGACAGCGCAGGTGAGTTTGTTGAAGGCCACGCACTGTGAGGAGCCCGGAACCTGCACAAGCTTTGTAAGGAATTCCGCAGTGGGCCTCTGTCCATCCCCGATGTTTGCATACACCTGCTCTTCCCCCGGGGACAGCCTGCCGTACACTTCGCGGAACGTATCTTCCACAGAAAAGATGGTGAGGAAGGAGGTCAGCAGCAGGAAGGACAGGCAGAGGGAAATGGAAGCGGTTTGATACGAACGTCTCCTGTGCGCCAGGGCATTTGCCGACAATTCTCCGATAATACCGAACCATGAGGATATGGGTGAAAACCGGAAATATCTCGGCTTTTTCAGGCGTTCATCTCCCTGCTTCATGATCTCTACGGGAAGGGACCTGGCCAGTTTTTTTGCCGGGATCCGCGCGGAGAGGCAGGCAGTCAGAAGAGAGAGCAGGATCGCGGGCAGGATGGCAGGAAGCCCGAAGGAGGCCGCGATGTCCGGCGCTGACCTTCCGATATCATTGTGTGCATTGATATTAGCAAATAATTCCCGGTTCAAGAACCACCCCACGGCCAGACCCGGGGGCAGGGAGGGCAGGATCAGGAACAATGCTTCCGCCTGGGATGCCGCCAGGATCTGCCGGGGCGAGGCGCCCACGCAGGCAAAAGTCCCGAACTGTTCCACCTTTTCGTTGAACGACAGGGCAAAAGCATTGTGGATGATGAACACGAACACGCCCACCAAAAGCAGGGATAATACGGCAAACATCAGCGGTATGGCCAGCATTCCCATGGAAAACTCCTGTTCCGGCGGAAAGATCAGATATTTGGAGAGGAGATTGGCGTTATAGCGCAGGGTGTAGTCTCCGTATTCATCCTTTTCGTACCCGACGGATTCAGCCAGCGCGGGGAGTTCCCTGTAGGTGCTCCTCATGGGTTGGAACCGAAGATAGACGGTCACTGGCTCGTCTGCTTTGATTTCCTTCTCATCAAAATAGCTCATGCCCGTATAGGCAGGTACGATGGAGGACGTTGTGAAATCAATTTTCCCCACCAGGGTGTAGGTTTTTGCGCCCGTCTGCCGGAAGGTTTCGCCGTCGCGGTAAACGTCCGTCTCCGGGCATCGGGTTTCGTTATACATGCGCTCCCCCACAGGAAGCGTCAGGGTATCCCCAAGTTGTGCCCCGGGATGGTCCTCAAAATACTGCTTTGAGAGGGCCAGTTCGGTGTCTGACCGGGGAACCCGCCCTTCCAGTAGGAGGTGGTTTTCCGGCATGGAATCCCAGTATTCCTCATTGGCCGGCCGCTGGATGATATACATGCGCCGCCCGCTGCCGCTGAGTTTTGCCACTTCCCAGGGGCCTTTGATGAGCATGGCGGAGACGGAATAATAATTTTTGATTTTTTCCAGATCCCGTCCGTAAGTATCGTCAAATAATTCTCCATGCCAGTCCCCGTACTCCCGTTTGTCCAGAAATACGGCGTCTGTCCACATGGTATAGACAAGCCCGCAGAAACAGGACATTAAGGAGGTCATCAGAAACAGCGCGGTAAAAACAGCCGCACTCGTGCGTTTATTTCTGAAAATGCTGTTCAGTACATATTCCCGTAAGATGCGCATTATGAAATCACCTCGTCCCTGACAATTTTTCCGTCCTCTAAAGTAAGGATCCGCTCTGCGGTGAGCGCCGTTTTTTCATCGTGTGTGATCAGAAGCACGGTCTGTCCGTATCTTTGGTTGGAGAGTTTTAAAAGCTCGATGGTTTCCTCGGAGTTGCGCCGGTCCAGATTCCCGGTGGGCTCATCGGCCAACAGGATGGCCGGCTGGTAAATGAGGCTTCTGGCTATGGCGGCTCTCTGCTGCTGCCCGCCGGAAAGCTCTCTGGGCAGATGGGACAGCCGGTTCGAAAGCCCCAGTGTATTTACGATCTGCTCAAACCGCTCTGTATCCGGTTTGCGCCCGTCCAAAAGAACAGGGAGAAGGATGTTTTTTCTCACGTCCAGCGTGGGGATCAGATTGTAGAACTGGTATACAAGGCCGACCTTGCGCCTGCGGAATACCGCCAGTTCTTCCATATTCAGGGTGGAGATGTCCGTCCCCTCGATGAAAATACTGCCGCTGGTGGGACGGTCAACTCCGCCTAACAGATGCAGAAGAGTGGATTTGCCCGAACCGGAAGCGCCCACAATGGCGGTGAAGCTTCCCTTTTCAAGTGTCAGGTCCACATTGTCTAAGGCTCGGATCTCGTCTGCCCCGGCGTTGTATATTTTGGTTAAATGGCTGCAATGAAGTATCTCCATATTGTTTAAACTCCTTTCAGTGATCCCGTTTCGGCGTACTCGGGAGAGTTTGCTTTCGACTGTTTTTACGGCAGGCAATCCCGGGAACATCCTTATCTTAGCAGAGTAAAGTGACAGGAAAGTGACAAAAAAGAGAATGAAGATGCGAAAAAAAGGGGATTGAAGGCAGTATGAGGAAAATTTTCTTTTTTGCTTTCTATTTAAATTATGTATATTTGGAAGACGGGTGGATTCATGGCTGTTAAGTCCGATTCTATGATTGAAAATAGACTTTAGTTGTGCTAGAATCAAAAAAGAATATTTCATATTTTTTCCTGATTTCTACACAGAGAGGAGGAAATAGTGGGGAAATCACTTAAAGGGAAGAAAAGATTTTGGTTGATATGCTAAATAAGGCTGCCGATACAGATTTGCTTGTAAAAAATGTTGCCAGACAGATAAACACGATTTATTATAACCTTTTTGTGTTGGCGCTGGAAACCGGGATGCGGATTGGAGAGCTATGTGCTTTACAGCGGAAAGATATATCGTTTGCATATTTTTCACCGCGTACTCTAAGGCATACGTTTGCAACACGGGCGATTGAGAGAGGAATGAATCCTAAGACTTTACAAAAGATATTAGGGCATGGTACACTACAGATGACGATGGGTTTATATTGTCATGTAACAGAGGATACGCTGTATAAAGAGATGGAGAAGTTTGAACGGGGGTGTATTCTGGAATCAAATGGTGTAGTAGTGGTGTAGTAGACAGGCAGTATGGCAGCTGAAAAGGCAGAAAAGCCTATAGACACGGAGGTTTTAAGGGCTATGGAACAGTACAAGCAGGAATTTATTGAATTTATGGTAGAGAGCAATGTGTTGAAATTCGGTGATTTCACTTTAAAAAGCGGCAGGAAATCACCATTTTTTATGAATGCGGGGGCGTATGTGTCCGGTACGCAGCTTCAGAAGCTTGGGGAGTACTATGCAAAAGCGATCCATGACCGATACGGCCTGGATTTTGACGTGCTGTTCGGGCCTGCGTACAAGGGGATCCCGCTGACTGTCGCAACGGTGATGGCGATCAGTGAATTGTACGGCAGGGATATCCGCTACTGCTCCAACAGAAAAGAAGTAAAAGACCACGGGGATACAGGCATTTTGCTGGGAAGCAGGCTTAAGGACGGGGACAGGGTCGTGATCATTGAGGATGTGACCACATCCGGGAAGTCCATTGAAGAAACGTTCCCAATTTTAAAGGGACAGGCTCAGGTGGAAGTAAAGGGACTCATGGTGTCCTTAGACCGCATGGAAGTCGGAAAAGGCGGGAAGAAGCGGGCGCTGGAGGAGATTCGGGAGATTTACGGGTTCGAGACGGCGGCGATCGTAACGATGGGAGAAGTGGTAGAGCACCTGTATAATAAGGAATACGGCGGAAAGGTCATAATCGACGATACATTAAAATCTGCCATTGACGCATATTATAATACATATGGATGCTGATCCGGGCTGCAGCGTAAAGTGACGCAGTGAAAGGCATTGTATGAAAAATGATCCGGGAATCGCAATTTGGCAGGCAATCAGGTTGCTGTGCAAATTGGTTACAGAAATGGGAGGAATCAAGATGGAAAAGGCATTTAAGACAATGACAACAGCCGGTGCTTCGAATATCGCGCTTGGTATTATCATGGTAGTTACAGGGATTGCGGCAGGAGTAGTCACGATCGTTAACGGAGCACGTCTTTTGAAACACAGGGGAGAGATTACATTTTGACAGATTTTCCGGTCTGGACTGGGCAGAGTTAAGGCGCGCCCGTAAAAAGCATAGGCGGGCTGCGGGGATAACCGTCGGCACTTTTTTGCACAGTTATATATCAGACCGTTGTAAAACTGTATAAAGGAGTATTATTTTGAGTCAGAGGCAAGTGAGAAGGTATCGCATTCTCGGCAGAGTGCTGTTTGTACTTTATATTGTATTTCTGGTGTATTTTTTGTGTTTTTCTGAGCTTTACGGGCGGACGGAAGTCTCGGAAGGGTATCGGTATAATCTGGAACTTTTTAAGGAAATCAACCGTTTTATCCAATACAGGGAGGAACTGGGCGCTTTCGCCGTTTTTGCCAATTTATTTGGAAATATCCTGATTTTTGTGCCGTATGGATTTTTTATTTCCATGGCAAGTACGTCCAGGAGTTTTTTCCAGACGCTTTTTTATAGCTTTGCGTTAAGCCTTGGCGTCGAGATTTTTCAGCTCCTGGCCAAAGTGGGGAGCTTTGACGTTGACGATCTGCTTTTGAATACACTGGGAGGCGTTCTTGGATACATTTTATTTCTGGTCTGTAATATAATAAGGAGAAAATATGATGGCAGGAAACAAAAAACAGACAAAGGGGAGGACGCTTAAAAAGGCCGAAAAAAAGCGGAGCGCCCGCAAGTATGGGCAGGCTCCGCTGAAGCATTCCCATATGGGGACGCATTCCTGCTGGTACGCGCTTACATCGGTGGTACTGATCCTTGCCGCGCTTGGAATCGCATTTCGGATGCATGGCGAGGCGGCGGGATATGTGGGCGGGTTTGGCGTTGTGGCAGCGGTATTTTCTGTATTGGGAGTCAGGGCAGGAGTGAAAGGTCTGCGTGAGCGGGAAAAAAAATACATTTCCTGCAGGCTCGGGATCGCAGCCAACATCCTGCTTTTGCTCAGTTTGGCGGTTATCTTTACAGGAGGGCTTAGGACATGAATGAAAACCATGAGAATCAGGCAGATACACAGGATATTATGGAGGATGTATCAGAGATCAGAGGGCAGGGATATACGGAGAGATATGTTCTGTCCCTGGAGCGTCTGAGGCAGATAAAGGAGGAAGAGAGCGTGGAGGAACCGTTCCGCGCATATTTCCGCAAGATGGCGTCATTTGCACTGCGTCTGGCAGAGACTTCCGGGAAGATTGAGGACGGTTCCTGGCATGGGCTGTCTCTGAAAGAAATGCAGGAATGGAACCATGAACTTTATGCGGACATATTGCCGGAGCATTACAGCCAAAGCTATGCAGATCCGGCATATGCAGTGTCTGCGCTGGGAGAAGAGTTCGGGGCGCTGTTAAGCGCTCTGTATACGGAGCTGCGGGGCGGAATTGCCTACGCGTTTGAAGCCCGCCCGGACTATCTGACCATACTGAATGAATTGTTGATCGAGGCGTACAACCGTTTTGAGGGTGGTATGCCGGAATATAAGGAAATCAGGGATATCATTTACTGGTATGCCAGCGATTACTGCGACGTCTTTGTGGCGGATCGGGTGGAGGAGCAGCTCTATCCTATGCAGTCATTTGCAGCAGATGTGATTCTCTGTGCAGATTTGGCGGATGAGCGGTATCTGTACCGGTTTGGGGAATATATCACAGAAAATGAACTGGGCACGGCCAGATACTTAAATTCCCTGCCATGGCATACGGTAAAGAAGATGGCGGACGTCTATACAGAGGGCTACAGAGTCGGATTTATCAACACAGGCAAGGATTTGTCCAAAAAATCTGTGGTAGATATCCGGTATCCTCTGGGCTTTGAGCGGATGGTGAAGCTGGCCATGGAGAATTTTGAAAAAATGGGACTCGCCCCGGTCATTTACCGGACTCCGGGAAGCGTGGTTATGAAGCGGAGGCGGGGAAAAGCGGGGTATTACGGAACCAGCCCTAACCGGCAGTATGAATATGACCACCGTCAGGACGAAGCGCTGTTTATGGATAAGCGGTATATTGAGCGGAAACTGGATGTACTGAAGCATGTTTATGAAGAAAACAAGGCTCAGGCTGCCCAGTACGCAGGGCCGGCCGTGATTGAAACTTTTGGGGAGAAGCCATTTTCTCCGGAAGTGAAGAAGGAAGCCTATACTTTAGCGGAGAATCAGCGTTCCCTTTCCTTATTGTATGACAGAAAATCGGCGCAGATTACGAACCAGTATATCCGGCAGGAAGAGCGCAGCTTTACGATCATTGCATTTCCCGTGCCGGAAATCGGGGAGAAGTATCCAGAGATCTTTGATGATATTATCCGCATCAATACTCTGGATGCGAAGCTGTATGAGACGGTGCAGCAGAAGCTGATCGATGCGTTGGATCAGGGAGAATTTGTCCATGTCCTGGGAAAAGGGGATAATGTGACGGACATAAAGATCCGGCTTTGCGCATTGCAAGACCCGGAGAAAGAGACGATTTTTGAAAATTGTGTGGCGGATGTGAATATCCCGGTGGGCGAGGTGTTTACGTCGCCGGTGCTTGAAGGGACGCAGGGCGTCCTGCATGTGGGCAGGGTATACTTAAACGGCCTGCAGTACCAGAATTTGAAACTGGAATTCCACGACGGAAGAATCACGGATTACACCTGTACCAATTTCGAAAACGAAGAAGACAACCGGAAATATATCAGCGACAATGTACTCAACAACCATCCTACGCTGCCGCTGGGAGAATTTGCGATTGGAACGAATACGACAGCCTATGTGGCAGGCAGGAAATATCAGATTGAGGAGAAACTGCCTATCCTGATCGCGGAGAAGACAGGACCTCATTTTGCAGTGGGCGACACCTGTTACAGCTGGAGCGAAGACGTCCGAGTATATAACCCTGACGGAAAAGAGATCGTGGCAAAAGACAATTCTGTTTCCATACTCCGCAAAGAAGATGTGGGAAAGGCGTATTTCCAGTGCCATACAGATATTACGGTTCCCTATGAAGAATTGGGGGAAATCAGTGTGGTGACAAAAGAAGGAAAAAGAATTATACTGTTGAAGGAAGGTCGTTTTGTACTGCCGGGCACGGAAGTGCTGAACACTCCCCTGGATGCCGGGTAAGAGGAGGAAGGCCAATGCGCAGCATTATTTAAAATGCCTTCCTCCGACATGCCCACGAACGAATGAGAGGGGGCGCTACACTATAAAAGGAGGATAAGAGATGCCGAAAGTAGGAATTGTAATGGGCAGCGACTCTGACTTAAAGGTCATGAGCAAGGCTGCAAAGCAGTTGGAGAAGTTTGGGATCGAGTATGAGATGACAATTATTTCCGCACACCGAGAGCCGGATGTATTCTTTGAGTGGGCGAAGGCGGCGGAAGGAAAAGGGATCAAAGTCATTATTGCGGGCGCCGGCATGGCGGCACATCTGCCGGGCATGTGTGCGGCGTTATTTCCCATGCCGGTGATCGGGGTTCCGTTGTCAGGCAGGAACCTTGACGGGCAGGACGCGCTGTTTTCCATCGTACAGATGCCGCCGGGAATCCCCGTGGCGACGGTGGCCATTGACGGAGGCATGAACGCGGCCATCCTTGCGGCAAAGATTCTGGCAGTATCAGAGCCGGAGCTTTTGGAAAAATTGAAGGCATACTCCGTGGAAATGAAAGAAGCGGTGCAGGCCAAAGCTGCAAGGCTTTATGAAGTCGGCTACGAGGCGTATTAGTACATTAGAAAAGGAGACGGATAGCAATGGTAATTGATTATAAAGCTGCAGGCGTTGATATTGAAGCAGGCTACAGATCTGTGGAACTGATGAAGAAGCATGTGCAGGAAACGATGCGTCCGGAGGTTTTAACGAACCTGGGAGGTTTTTCCGGGGCGTTTTCCATGGAAAAATTCAAAACGATGGAGAAGCCTACGCTGGTATCCGGCACGGACGGCGTGGGCACAAAGCTGAAACTTGCGTTTTTGATGGACAGGCACAATACAGTGGGGATTGACTGTGTAGCGATGTGTGTCAATGACATTGCGTGCGCGGGCGGTGAACCTTTGTTTTTCCTTGATTATATCGCATGCGGCAGGAATGAGCCGGAAAAGATTGCAGCGATTGTCAGCGGAGTGGCTGAGGGCTGCAAGCAGTCAGGGGCAGCGTTAATCGGCGGAGAGACTGCGGAGATGCCCGGCTTTTATCCGGAGGATGAGTATGATCTGGCAGGATTTGCCGTTGGGATTGTGGATGAGAAGGATCTGATTACAGGGAAAGACCTGCAAGAGGGGGATGTGCTGATCGGTATGGCGTCCTCAGGGGTACACAGCAACGGATTTTCTCTGATACGGAAGGTGTTTCCAATGACCAGGGAATCACTGGGGACTTACCATGACGGTCTGGGATGTACTTTGGGAGATGCTCTTTTATCACCTACCCGTATTTATGTAAAAGCGCTGAAAAGTATCAGGACAGCCGGCGTTACTGTGAAGGCGTGCAGCCACATTACAGGAGGCGGTTTCTATGAAAATATTCCACGTATGTTAAAAGAAGGCACCCGGGCGGTGATCCGTAAGGACAGCTATGCCGTTCCTCCAATTTTTGGGATGATTGCAAAGACAGGTGGAATTGAGGAAAAAATGATGTACAATACCTACAATATGGGGCTGGGAATGGTGCTTGCAGTAGCCAGGGACGATGTGGACAAGACCATGGAGGCAGCCAGGGCGGCAGGCGAGGTTCCATATGTGGCAGGGCAGATTGAAGCGGGAGAAAAAGGAGTAACTTTATGTTAAAAGTGGTAGTCCTGGTGTCCGGAGGCGGTACGAACCTGCAGGCGGTCATTGATGGCGTGGAGGAAGGAAGCATTTCCAATACAGAGATTGTGGGGGTCATCAGCAACAATAAAAATGCATACGCTTTGCAGCGTGCGAAAAATCACGGAATCGAGGCGCAGTGTATATCGCCTAAAGACTTCGCGGACCGCGGGAAGTTTAATGAGAAGCTTTTGGAAGCAGTGGACGGATATGCGCCGGATTTGATCGTGCTTGCGGGATTCCTGGTGGTGATCCCGCCTGCGATGACAAAGAGATATAGGAATCGGATGATCAATATCCATCCCTCCCTGATTCCTTCTTTTTGCGGAACCGGATACTATGGGCTGAAAGTCCATGAGGCGGCTCTGGCAAGGGGGGTTAAGGTGGTGGGCGCTACGGTGCATTTTGTGGACGAGGGCACGGACACCGGGCCGATTATCCTCCAAAAGGCCGTGGAGGTGCAGCCGGGCGATACTCCCGAAGCGCTTCAGCGCAGGGTCATGGAGCAGGCGGAGTGGAAGATCCTGCCCCGCGCCATTGATCTGATCGCAAATGGCAGGGTGTCTGTAAAAGGCGGCAGGACCGTCATTTCAGGTGAATGATTTTATGGAGGATGGATATAGTATTTCATAGGTCTGACAGGACGTCCGAAGCGTGGGACGATGAAGTTTACGTGTGCGGATTTTGGGGGCTGGCAGATAAAAAACAGAAGCAAAAATGGAGATATGTGGATTGAGAACGAAGGAGACAGGCATGAAAGTATTAATTGTGGGAAGCGGCGGAAGAGAACATGCGATTGCAGCCAGTGCGGCGAAGAATCCTAAGGTAAAGAAGATGTATTGTGCACCGGGCAATGCGGGGATTGCAGAGTATGCAGAATGTGTCCCCATAGGTGCCATGGAATTTGACAGACTGACGGCATTTGCAAAGGAGACAGGGATTGACCTGGTAATCGTAGGAATGGACGATCCGCTGGTGGGCGGCTTGGTAGATGAGTTGGAAGCAGCCGGGATCCGCACCTTTGGACCACGTAAAAATGCGGCAATTCTGGAAGGTTCCAAAGCATTTTCCAAGGATCTGATGAAAAAATACCATATTCCGACAGCGGCGTTTGAGAATTTTACTGATCCGAATGCTGCGCTCGCATATCTGGAGACGGCGAAATTTCCCATCGTACTCAAGGCGGACGGGCTCGCTCTTGGAAAGGGCGTTCTGATCTGCAAGAATCTTGAGGAAGCAAAGGAAGGCGTGAAGACCATCATGCTGGATAAAAAATTCGGCTCCGCAGGCAATGAGATGGTAGTCGAGGAATTCCTTACCGGCCGGGAAGTATCGGTGCTTTCCTTTGTGGACGGAAAGACAATCAAGACCATGACGTCCGCGCAGGACCACAAGCGGGCAGGGGATGGGGATACCGGGCTGAATACCGGGGGAATGGGAACATTTTCACCGAGCCCGTTTTACACGGAAAAAGTCGATGAATTCTGTAAACAATATATTTACCAGCCCACGGTAGATGCCATGGCAGCGGAGGGCAGGCCTTTTAAAGGAGTTATTTTCTTCGGGCTTATGCTCACAGAGGACGGGCCGAAGGTGTTGGAATACAATGCCCGTTTTGGAGACCCGGAGGCACAGGTTGTGCTGCCCCGTATGAAGAACGACCTGATCGAAGTCGTGGAAGCCTGCATTGACGGAACTTTGGATGAGATTGAGCTGGAGTTTGAAGAGAATGCGGCGGTCTGCGTAGTTCTGGCATCGGACGGATATCCGGTGCAGTATGAAAAGGGATTCGCAATCAGTGGGCTCGATAAATTCAGGGAACACGAAGGATATTACTGCTTCCATGCCGGGACAAAATTTGACGGAGATAAGACCGTGACAAATGGAGGCAGGGTACTGGGTGTGACCGCGAAGGGAAGGAACCTCAGGGAAGCCCGGGAAAATGCATATGCGGCCACGGAATGGGTAGAATTTGGAAATAAGTATATGCGCCACGACATTGGGAAAGCGATCGACGAGGCGTAGACGCGGTATGGTTTGCCGTGCGGTCAGCACGGCTCTTAAGGTGATTTAAAGGATGATTATAAAGGAGAATTTATATGTCAGTATTAAAATTAACAACGGAAAATTTTGCTCAGGAGGTTCTGCAGTCTGAAAAGCCTGTTTTGGTAGATTTCTATGCGGACTGGTGCGGACCCTGTAAAATGATGGCTCCGGTGATCGATGAGATTGCGGGCGAAGTGGAGGATGTGAAGGTCGGGAAGCTCAATATTGATGAAAATATGGAAATTGCACAAAAATATGGTGTGATGAGCATTCCTACATTGATCGTATTCCAGAATGGAGAGGTGCAAAAGAGGGATCTGGGCGCAAAACCAAAAAGCGCGGTTCTGGAATTGTTAGGAAAATAAATGGGATTTACTGGTTTTTGTTGAAAATAGGGTAAAAAAGGAGTAGAATGTGGAATAGTTTTATGCGCCTGTGTATGCGCAGGCGCATGTGAGAAAAAGGACGGGATTTCGGAGAGGGTACGGATGAGGACTGGGAAGAGCACCAAGTTACCAGATAAGAAAATGATTATATTGGCGGCAGGGATAGCGATTGCAATCACTGTCGTCATTATTGCGTTTATTTATAGAAAAGGAACTCACGGGCGCAATGAGGAAAAAGTGTCTCAGGGGCTCGCCTATCTCGAGAGCCTGGAGCAGCAGGATGTGCAGGCGATCAACGAGGTGGTAAAGGCAATCAGGGCAAGAGAAAATCTGAATCTGGCGGATACGGACGAGGGCGCCGTATGGGGCAGCTTTGAGGACGCCGCTATTTTGGGGGATTCCCGCGCAGTGGGTTTTTCCTTCTATGAGCTTATGCCCGAAGATCAGGTCATGGCCGAAAGCGGCGCCGTCATTACGGATGCTTCGAAGAATATTGACCAGTTGAAAAGATTGAATCCGGAACTGATATTTCTCTGTTATGGAATCAATGATGTAAAAAGCGGGCTGTGGCCGGAACCGGCAGACTATGCCGCGGAGTGCGCCGCACAGATGCAGGCGGTTATAAATGCGCTGCCGGAGAGCAGGGTGTATCTGAATTCGATTCTTCCGGCAGGCGGCAATGCGGTCTGGGACGCCAGTTATGCACGGATAGAGGAATACAATGCGGCATTGAAGGCAATGGCGGCTCAAAAAGGGTACGGGTATATTGACAATACGGTTCTTGCAGAAGAGCATCAGAGCCTGTACCAGGAGGACGGCCTGCATCTGCAGACGGAATTTTACAAGTATTGGGCGGCAAACATGCTGACAGGAGTGGATGAACAGTGAAAAAGCCGGAGAAGAATATTTTAGCGGAAAAAGCTTCAAAGATAAAAGAGAATATCAGGCTTCCACAGGTGAAATTTCCAATGGGAAAGCATTCGAAGAAAAAGGACGGGGGAGAGAAAACGATTTCTCAGGGGGATGCCGGCAAGCAGGCGGTTTCCCAAAGCGGCCGCCAGAGGGAGCGTTTGCAGGGCGGCGTGCGTCAGCCAGGCGCTTTTACGGGCGGAGGATCTGAGACGGGTTCTTCCGGGAACCAATTATATCAGACAGGCGCTTTGTATGGAAGCAGCTACCAGAGGAAAGCGTCTGTGGGAAGCCTGTATCAGACAGGAGCCATATCAGGAAATGCATATTCACGCGAAAAAACCGGAAGCGGCCTGTATCGGACCGGGGTGATGACGGGAAGCGGGTATTCAACCGAAACGGATCGAACCAATTTATATCAGACAGGAATCCTATCTGGAAATACATATTCAACCAAAACAGCGGGAAATCATCTGTATCAGACGGGCGCACGCCCGGAGAGTGCATATGGGGCGGGAAATGCCCGAAGCAGCCTGTATCAGACGGGCACGCTTTCGGAGAGTGTATATGGGACGGGAAATGCCCGAAGCAGCCTGTATCAGACGGGCACGCTTTCGGAGAGTGCATATGGGACGGAAAATGCCCGGAATAACCTGTATCAGACCGGGGCGCTTACAAGGGATGCATATGGAACAGGGAACGTCAGGAGAAATCAAGGCCGGTCAGGGAGAGCTGCGGATATTACGGCTTCAACGGATATACTTCAAAGAAACCGCCGGAGAAACGGGGAACCGGGGGTATCCCAGAGGGCTCGGCGGAAACCTGACAAGATTCAGGAGGACGCGCGCAGTGTCAATGTAAAAGCTGCACAGAGAAACCGACGTCAGGCGAAGGGACTTCAGGAAGATGGACAGCAGGCAGTATCGGGGAGGAACGGCCGTCAGGCGGTTTCTTCCCTGAGAAATGCCCATCAGGCGGCGGAAGCCGTGAGGGAGACAACAAAAATTTCAGGCGCCACGGCAGCTTATATCAAGATTGCGCTGGCGGCTGTCTTGTTGTTGTTTGTTATTTTTGATCTGTCGGATGAACCTGACAGCGCCGTCCAGTTAGAGACGGTTGCACAAAATGTGGTGGAAGCGGCAGGGCTTGAATCGTCTGAACCGGCGGAAGCGCGGATGATCAAGCGTTTTTACGGACTGAATCCCAAGGATTACGACGGGGCGGTTCTGTATGCACCGGCGGACAATATGGACGCCCATGAACTGTTTCTTGTAAAACTGAAGGATGACACACAGAAAAGGACAGTGGAGGATGCCATTGAGGAACGTCTGAATACGCAGCTTAAAAGCTTTGAGGGCTACGGTGCGGAGCAGACCGCACTCTTAGAGGGGCACGTCCTGTCGGATAAGGGAAACTATATGCTGTACATAGTCGGAGAATATGCGGAGGATGCACAGAAAGCCTTTGCAGAGAGCCTGTGAGGTATAAGATATGATTTTCAGTAGTATATTTTTTGTCTTTGTGTTTTTGCCGGTGGTGCTGGCCATTTATTATGTTGTCCCATTTCGGGCCAAAAATACGGTGCTTTTATTCTCGAGCCTGATCTTTTATGCGTGGGGGGAGCCGGTCTATGTGCTGTTGATGCTGCTGAGCATAGGGATCAACTTCATAAGCGGACTGGAACTGGAAGGCTATATGAATGCAGGCAATATGAAAAAGGCAAAGCATGCCTGCATTATCACGGCGGTTATCAATTTTCTGATTCTTGGATTTTATAAATATTATGGCTTTGTCATCGACAGTCTGAACGCGGTTCTGCCTGTTGATATTTCCTACAAAGAACTGGCGCTTCCAATCGGGATTTCATTTTATACATTCCAGACCATGTCTTATGTGATTGATGTATACCGAGGAAAGGTCAGGGCACAGCATGATATTGTAGCATTCGGGGCATATGTATCCATGTTTCCCCAGCTTATTGCCGGGCCGATCGTGCGCTATGCCGATGTGGAGCGGCAGCTTCAAAAGCGGACGATATCTCTGGAAAAATTTGGGGAAGGGGCAGTGTGGTTCCTGCGCGGGCTTGGAAAAAAAGTGCTGCTTGCAAACAATACAGGGAGTTTCTATGAGTCGGTTGCTGCTCTTGGCACATCGGAAATGTCGGCATTGACGGCGTGGGTCGGATGCTTTGCATATACCATGCAGATTTATTTTGATTTCGGCGGCTATTCGGATATGGCGATCGGATTGGGGAAAATGCTGGGATTTGATTTTATGAGGAACTTTGACTATCCCTACACTTCGAAGAGTATTGCGGAGTTCTGGAGGAGATGGCATATTTCACTGGGCTCCTGGTTCAGGGAATATGTGTATATCCCATTAGGCGGCAATCGGGCGGGGACGCTTAAGACAATCCGTAACCTGCTGGTTGTATGGGGGCTTACCGGACTTTGGCACGGCGCTGCATGGAACTTTGTTTTTTGGGGAGTCTATTACGGAATCATAATCTGCCTGGAAAAATATATACTAAAAGATTTGCTGAAGCGCCTGCCGGGAGCGGCGCAGCATATTTATACCATGGTACTGGTCATGGTGGGATGGGTAATGTTCTTTTCTCCGTCCATGGGAAGCGCGGCCGCCTATTTGGGCGCCATGATCGGATTTGGCGGAAAAGGGTTATTGGATATGACCGGATTTTACTACCTGAAATCCATTCTGCTGCTGGGGATCGCTGCGGCAATCGGATGCACTCCTTTCGTATACCGGAAGTTTTCGGAGCTTCTCTGGAAAGAAGACCGGTATATGCGGGTGGTCGGCGTGGTGGTGTATGCCGGGATATTTTTGATTTCTACGGCATATCTGGTCAATGATACGTATAATCCCTTTTTATATTTCCGTTTTTAGGAGAATATTCGGATAGGTTTATCCGCCAATATACGGACAGGCGGATTGTGCTGTTTCCATAATCGTAAAATAGCATGAACATGATGGATGATTTGTTTCGAGGTGAAGATCAGGAATGGAGATCAAACGGACAAAAGAGAGACGGAGAAAAGAAAACAGGAAGCTGTATCTGCATATGGCATATTGTTTTGCAGGAATGGTCCTTCTCCTGTTAGCGGCAAGTATCATACAGCCGGACAGAAAGATTTCAGAGGAGGAAAACCGGGTTTTGGCAGAATTTCCAAAACCGGGACTGGAAAGCCTTAAAAATAAGGATTTCATGATTGGGTTAGAAAATTATGCCTCGGATCAGTTTGTGCTTCGGGACGCATGGATCAGCCTGAAGGTACAGTGCGACCTTCTGGCCGGAAAGCGGGAATTTAACGGGGTATACCTTGGTAAGAAAAAATATCTGATGCAGATCCCCGCGGAAATGGATGAGAAGAATACAAAGGAAAATTTAGAGGCGATCAATCAGTTTTATCAAAGAAATAGTGAACTGAAGGTGAATATGCTGATCGTACCCAATGCGGCTTATATCATGAAGGATTACCTGCCCATAGGCGCTCCTGTGCGCGACCAGAAGGAGGATATGGAATATATAAAAAAGCAGCTCTCTGACGGTATCCGCTATATTGATGTCACGGAAACCCTGCAGCAGCACGCCAAAGAAGGGATCTATTATAAGACGGATCATCATTGGACGACGCGCGGGGCAGCATATGGATTTAATGCGGCTGCAATGGCTTTGGACATTCAGGGGGTGGCGACAGAGTATAAGATCCATACGGTGGCAACCGATTTTTCAGGAACACTTGCATCCAGGACCGGATACCATAAGGCTGTGGATACGGTGGAGGTTTATGAGCCGGAGAATGTGGAGGTTCAGTATCTGGTGAGCGACTCGGACAATGAGGAGAAGCGTCCCACCGTCTATGACCGGGCGGCATTGGAAGGGAAGGACAAGTATCAGGTGTTTTTTGGGGGCAACCACGCCATGGTCGATATAATGACTACCAACGATAAGGGGAGGAAACTGCTCATCTTTAAGGATTCTTATGCAAATTGCTTTGTGCCGTTCTTGATTCCCTATTACACGGAGGTGGTCATGATTGACCCCAGATATTACTATGATAATATACAGACCATGGTTGTAAATAAAGGAATTACGGATGTGTTGTTTTTGTATAATATGGACACATTTTTGTCGGATAATTCTCTGGCAGATGTGCTGATGGGGGAGTAATCAGGTTGAAGGGATGGACAGCCAGGCTCTATGATGAGGCTGGAATCATAAAGCTGCCGTATAGAATTATGGCTGTTGCCTGCATTTTCATAATATTACTTGTAGGCAGCAGCTTTTTGTACTATCATAGTCCTGAAGAAAGGTATTGGCTCGTATGTGTGATCTATAAAATCAGCGGATATTACTGTCCCGGATGCGGGGCGGGAAGAGCCTGTTACAGCATTTTACACGGCAGGCTTGTACAGGCTTTCCGCTACAATCCTTTATTATGTATCCTTCTTCCATGGATAGCCCTGTATCTTGGCGCCTGCGGGATACAGTGGCTGCTGACCGGAAAGGAGACAATCAGCCGGCGCATTCCAATAGAGTTTACTTATGTTCTGTTGGCGGTCGTGATTCTATATGGGATTGTCCGGAATATAGAGGTATATCCATTTACATTGTTAGCGCCAATGCAGGTAGAATAGGGAGCCTGTTTGCGTGAGGTACTTAGATGTGCAGAGGAGTTCGCGGCTGTTCGCTAAGTGCATAATACGAAGGCACCAAAAAAGGAGGAACGCGAGTATGAAGTGTAAATTTTGCGGACAGGAAGTGCCGGAAGGTGCAAAGGAATGTCCGGCCTGTGGGGCTTCTGTGGATATTAGCAGTACAGGAGAGCAAGGGACAGGGCAGACACAGCAGGATAGCGACCCGTTTAGAATATCGGGACAGGGCGGTCAGGAGCAGTTTCAGTACAAAATGACAGGTTCCGGGCTTCAAAGCCAGGATCAGCAGGGGCAATATCAATTTGGTTCATCTGGTCAGGCTTACCAGAGCGGGAACGGTTCATTCGGCCAGAATTACCAGGGCGGGAACGGTTCATTCGGTCAGAATTACCAGGGCGAGAATGGAACGTTTGGTCAGAATTACCAGAATGAGAATGGTTCATTTAATCAGAATTACCAGAATCAGTATGACCCGTACAATTCAGGCGGACAGGGGTCATATCAGAATGGAGCCTATGGCCGGAACCAGCAGGGGCAGTACCAGTATGGCGCGCCGGATCAGTCCGGTTATGCCTATGGAAGGCCAGGTGAAAATCATTACGGTCAGCCTGAGGCGCCTGTCAGTGGGACTCCCTATATGATCTTTGCAATCATTACCACGTTATTTTGCTGCCTTCCTCTTGGAATTGCAGGAATTGTATTTGCATGCAGGATCAATCCGCTCCAGAAGGCAGGGGATTACGCAGGCGCCCGCGAAGAGGCGAAAAAAGCGAAGTTGGCTGTCATCATTGGAATGGTGGTTGGCGCCGTTGTCAGTGCGGTTTATATAGGTCTGGCAATCATAGGATTCAAAGAATACAGTGCAAATGATACACCGTCCACATCCGCAATAGAAGAACGCATCCGGAATAACGGGGCGGACGAACATCCTCTGGAATCCGCAGATATTGACGACGATGACGAGGATGATCCGGAGGATGATTTAGAAGATGAAGATGAAAAGAAACCGGTGATCCAACAGGCGGAAGCCAGCGGCGAGCTTGGCGCCACCTGGGATACCTTTATGGTTCAGATCAATGATAAAGTCCTTACATTGCCGTGCACATTGGGAGAGTTAGAGGCGATCGGATTGAAACTGGATACAGAAGATACGCCTGAAAATTATGTGGTCAATGCCCGAGAGTATGTCTACACATATTTTCAAGATGCCAATGACAATGAAATTCTGATTGATATTGTGAATCTGACGGATGAGCCGAAGTCATTAGGAGAGTGCATTATCGGGGGAGTCAGCGCATATGACAGCGATCTGGAAAATGGCGGACTGTCTGTGATTTTTCCGGGGGGAGTCCAGATGGGGACTCCTAAAGAAGAAGTGATAACAAAATACGGCGAAACAGAAGATTTCTATGAAGACGAGGATTATAGTTCCTATACATGGTATGCAGAAAATGCATATTATTCCTATTGTGAGATAGATATTGATGTGGAAACAGGGCTTGTATGCAGTATGTTTATGCAGAATTATGGGGAATAAAAGGAAATTGAAAAACCGTATCATTGAAAAAGTAAACGTACTGTGGTATACTCTCATCATGTTGTGGAATAGAGAATCCTCAACATATAGCCCATAGGATCTGCGAATGGGCATAGGAAATATATGGGAAGAGGGAGGTACCAGACTATGATTGACATTTTATTTTACACATTAGCAGCGATTGCCATCATTGGAGGTATTGTCAAAATCGCCAAAAAGAAAAAAGATGAAAATCAGGATGAAAAGAAGTAAAAGAGCATGATGTAAAAGCCCGTAAACCCGCGTGTTTACGGGCTTTTAAAATAAATTTAGAAAAAAATAAAAAAATTTCAGAAAAAGTGTTGACAAAATATGACAGCCATGGTAGTATATACAAGCTGTCGCGTGAGACAACAAACAAAACAGCGACGAACCTTGATAATTAAACAATAGACAACGATCCTTGAAAATTTCTAAAGAGAG
>CATKXE010000043.1 GCA_949840465.1 uncultured Lachnospiraceae bacterium
TGTTTGCTCTCTTCCACCTCTGCCGTCTGCCCGGCAATCCGGCTTTGAACCTGCACCAGGGCTTCTCTGGCATTTTGATCCCTTTTAGACACTTCCAAAAGCTTTCCCCGGACATCCTCCCGTTCTCTGGCAAGCTCCGCAAGCTGCCCCTGTCTAGTCTCAATCTCGATCCGGATGGTATGCATACGGTTGTCATAATGCTCATCATTCATCCGCACCGTATTGATCTGCTCCTTCAGTACGTTAATCTGCCCTTCTAACTGCTGCTTTAAAAGCGTGGTCTCATTGAGCTGGCCTTTTGCCTTTTCGATGGAAAAATCAATCGAATCTACTTCCTCTTCGATGGCGTCATACTCTGCCTTCATCTCTTCATAGCGGACTTTCGCTTCTTCCAGTTCTCCTTCTGCGTTCCCAAGCTGTCCCTCTATTTCCTCGATCTGTTCCCTGAGCCTTTCGGTCTCTAAAAGGAACATGTTGATGTCAAATGTCTTCAGTTCCTCCTTTTTTTTGAGGTATTCCCTGGCCACCTCGGACTGTCTGGAAAGAGGCCCTATCTGCTTCTCCAATTCCGACAAAATATCATTGACGCGGGTTAGGTTCTGGCGTTCTTCATCTAACTTTTTTAAGGATAAGTTCTTTCGGCGCTTGAACTTTACGATTCCGGCTGCCTCATCAAATAACTCCCGGCGCTCCTCCGGCTTTCCGCTCAGGATGCGGTCAATCTGTCCCTGTCCGATGATCGAATATCCTTCTTTCCCGATTCCCGTATCATAGAACATTTCGTTGATGTCCTTCAGACGGCAGGACGCCCCGTTAAGGAGGTATTCACTCTCACCGGAACGGTAGAGCTTCCTTGTCACGGTGACTTCCTCATAGTCCACCGAAAGCTGATGATCCGAGTTATTTAACGTGATTGCTACCGATGCATAGCTGAGCGCCCTCCGGTTCTCTGTCCCTGAAAAAATCACGTCCTGCATGGTGCCGCCCCGAAGCTGCTTCACACGCTGTTCACCGAGCACCCATCGGACAGCATCCGCCACATTGCTTTTCCCGCTGCCGTTGGGTCCCACAATTCCGGTAATCCCCTCGTGGAAATCAAATTTAATCCTGTTTGCAAAAGACTTGAACCCTTGCACCTCAATGCTTTTTAGATACATTTTACACCCCTGTTTTGCTCTGGCCGGCCTTCAGCTTTAAGATGGCCTGATAAGCCGCCTGCTGTTCCGCTGCCTTTTTGGTACGCCCCTTGCCTGTGCCATAGCCTTTCTTCCCAATCTGCACTTCCACGAAAAATGACTTGTTGTGATCCGGCCCTTCTTCTCTGACCAGGACATAGGAAATCTCCTGAGCCGTCTTTGCCTGCACAATCTCCTGCAAAATGGTCTTGCTATCAAAAAAGAGCTTTTTATTTTCTAAATCCGACAGGATGAACCTGTGGATAAACTCTTTTGCATTAGTAAAACCACCGTCCAGATAGATTGCCCCGATCAACGCCTCCATCGTATCCGACGTGATGGAATCCCTTCCCCTCCCGCCGGTGGCTTCTTCTCCCTTTCCGAGTAACAGATATTTCCCCAGCTCTAAATCACGGGCACAAAATGCCAGCGAGGGTTCGCATACCATGCTGGCTCTCGTCTTTGTCAGCTCTCCTTCCGATACCTGCGGCTGATCCAGAAAAAGAAACTCGCTGGACACCAGTTCCAGTACGGCATCCCCCAGAAATTCAAGTCGTTCATTACACTGAAATCTGGGCAAATGCTTCTCATTGGTATAAGAGCTGTGCATCATCGCCCTGCGCAGCAGAGAAAAATCGCAGAAATGATAGCCGATCTTTTCTTCCAGTTCTCTTAAATTTTCTTTCATCCTGCCCCACCTTCCCATCATATGTGCTTTTCCCCGCATCTGTGCGGAAAAATTGAAAAAGCCCGCAAGAGGGCTTTTTCATCATAAATCGTACCATGGCCGCGCACCGATGATTATTCCACAACCTTCTTAATCTGATCAACCGCATCCTGCACTGTTACAATCTTGTCCGCATCCTCATTGTCGATTTCAATATCAAATGCTTCCTCAATCTCTGTGATGATCTGAAGGACGTCGAGGGAATCTGCTGACAAATCTTCCACGAACTTCGTCTCCGGCTGAACCTCGTCCTTCGTAACATTCATAACCTCTGCAATAATCTCCTGCAATTTTTCAAATTCCATAATCATCCTCTTCCTTTCTTTTATCATGAATTTGTGTCCTGCGTCCCCTGTACAGCTCCCTGAATCTTTTCACTGATCTTTTGTTCTTTAAATGCCACGCACTGAATGATGGACGTACATACTTCTTTTGCCGTGGAACTTCCGTGTGTTTTTACGACCAGGCCTTTCAGTCCCAGAAGAGGCGCCCCGCCGTACTCACTGGCGTCAAAACTTTTAAGGGTCGATTTCAGCGCAGGCTTTACAAGAAGCGCTCCCGCCTTACTGCGCAGGGAGGTCATCATACTGGCCTTGATCTTCTTGATCAGGGTGCCGCCCACCCCTTCATACAGCTTCAGGATCACATTCCCCACAAATGCCTCGCACACTACCACATCCACAGAACCGGACGGAATATCCCTTGCTTCCACGCTCCCCACAAAATTGATATTCCTGCACGCTTTCAACAGCGGGAACGTCTCTTTGACCAGCGCATTACCCTTCTCTTCCTCCGCTCCGATATTGACAATTCCGACTGTGGGATTCTTTTTGCCGATCACATGCTCCATATAGATGGAACCCATCTGCGCAAACTGTACCAGATGGGACGGCCTTGCGTCCACATTGGCTCCGCAGTCAACCAGAAGCGCCACGCCCCTGGCCGTAGGAATCAAAGGAGCAAGGGGAGTACGCTCCACCCCTTTAATCTTCCCGATCAAGATCTGGCCTCCTGCCAGCACTGCACCGGAGTTCCCCGCCGAGACAAATGCATCTGCTTCCCCCCGCCTGACCAGCTTCATAGCCACCACAATCGAGGAGTCCCGCTTGCCGCGCACAGCCGCCACCGGCGGTTCTGCCATCTGGATCACTTCCGTGGCATTCACAATCTCAATCTGTTCTTTGGGGTATGTGTATGCAGATAACGTATTTTTAAGAACCTCTTCCTTCCCTGTCAGCAAAACCTGAATATCCTTCCGCTTGTGTACGGCATCCACCGCGCCCTTTATGATCTCTTCCGGCGCATTGTCTCCGCCCATGGCATCCAGGGCAACCCTTGTCATCTCGGACATTTCTATCCCTCCTTGCATTGCTGTTATACATTCTACTAGACATCCCTGTAAAAATCAAGAAAAAGATAGAAACCGGCATATGAAAAAAGGGACTTCTAAAGCCCTTTTCCCATTACATTTTCACACCCGTTTCCATTTTGCCGCCACCAGTGTCACACAGACCAATGCCGCCGCAAATACCGCCTGCATCCCGATCCCCAAAAAGACCGTCCGCTGCGCCTCTCCTGTGACGCTTCCAAATTCTACGACCAACTCATTGACCACTTCATACCAGTACACCGGAAGGAACTGTGCCACCGTCTTAACCCCTTTGCTCATCACGTCCAGGGATACGAACACTCCGCAAAGAAAACACATCCCCAGAGAAAGCACATTGACCACCCCGTTCAGGGTATTCACCTGGTTCTTTCCATGCACCAGCGTTCCCACCAGATAGGAGATAGAAAGGGCAACTAAGACCAGCATGAATGAATTCAATAGATAAAAGGGAAGCCCGCCTGATTCCACCAGTCTTTTTCCGTAGAATAAAAACGCCCCCGCAACTGCAACCGCCCATAATCCCATTGCCATGGCCGCCGATGCCAAAAGCCCTTCCAGACTCTGCCTGCGTGCGGAAACAGCGGAAGCACGCATTCGTTTGGGCAGGTCTCCTTTGCCAAATGCGGCGATCACATTTCCCATCACATAGCAGAGTACTGACAGGAACAGGTAGGGAAGATACTGGAAATAAAATCCGTAATCCGGCATTTCTTCCAGTGTCCTGCCTGAATCCATAAGTTCCACCTTCACTGGTTCTGCTTCACTTAGCGCTGCGGCGGTTTCCTCCTGGGTAAAGCCCGCAGCATAGTAAACTTTGGCATGATTCAGAAAGCTGCTGATCTGCTGATCCACATAAAATGCCGTATAGGAACCCGGCACTTTCGTCACCTGAAGTTTCCTGCCCTCCACAATACAGGTTTCAAAAAAATGCTCCGGAATATGGATAATATATTCCACATCCCGATAAAACAGATCTTCCTGCATCCGCGCCCTGTCATTTTCCATCACAGACACCTGATGGCATTGCCCCAGATACTCCTTCAATTCTCCGGCAAGGCTTTCCCCGTCCTCATCCACAATGGCAATCCTCACGCTTTGCGCCCTGTAGCTGGTGACGGGATTATTTCCTGCCATTCTCTGGAACAGCATCGTGATCCCGGTGAAAACTGCCAGATACAAAAGGATCAATCCCCTGTTGTGCTTCATGACCCTCATATAGCCTTTAAATACTGTCATAACGTTCCCTCCTGATCAATAAAAATGATGCCAGCGTCAGGCCTATACACATCACCGCCAACGTGACAAGGCTTCTGCCAAACCGCCCCGGGTCGTCATATACATTGACGCAGTAAAATGCATCCGTGATGACAGCGGCCGGATTGATCCGGTTGACAAAGGGAGCCTGCCGGTCTACCAGATATTTTATTTCTCCGGCCATCAGGCCTGCCAGAAAACTTCCCGTCATGGAAATACCAAGCAGGAGCCCTACCTTGACTCCTTCCCCCATCTTCCCGAAGCTGCCGACAAAAATCCCCATGGACACCCCGATCATGCTCCCGAGCAGGGAAATCAAAAGCATGGAAGCACCCTGACCCTGAAAATCCAGCTTCAATACATACTGCAAATATGCGAGCAAAATCAGCACGTTCAGGAAATGCAGGAAGAAACAGGAAAGCATTTCTGTCAGGATCAGCTTCAGTTTATGGGTGGGCGTCACGCACCGTCTGGCAGCCAGTGCAGACAGATTCGACTGGATATTGACGGCTGCGTCCAGCCCGATAAACGCCCCGTAAAGGCAGGCCATTGCGATCAACGCGTAAAAAAACTGTATATTTCCGTCCGTGGTCCGCCCCCCTAAGGACACCTGCTCTACCAATTCCTCATACTCTCCCATCTGTTCTGCCGCAGCCACGATGCCTTCGGGATGCAGCTCTGCCACAAGTTCCATGGCCTGTTTTCCATTTTCGTAGGATTCCAGTAAGGATTGCAGGATACTCTCCGGGATGCCGTTTCCTCCTACGCACAGCGTTAGTTCTTCCCCTGTAAAATAAATTCCTTCCACTTTCTGATCCTTCAATGCATCCAACGCGTCCGGTCTGGACAGCTTTTGAACCTGGATCAGAGGTTCGTCGTCATCTTCCAAAGTCTCCAGAAATTCCAAAAATACGGTATCCGCATGATCCTCTTCCACCACCGCGGCGTGGACAGTCTCAAAATCCGCCTCCTCTATATTCCCGAAAGCAAAATAAAACAGCGTCCCCAGGATCAGCGGAAAGACAAGGGGCCAGAATATGACATTCATGCATCTGGTTTTTACTATAATATTGTATTTGATTAAATGCAGCATTTTGTCCTCCTTTATTTTTATTCCCGCGAAGCAACGAGCCAGGTGGACATGTTTTGTCTGTCCATCCGGCGACTGCCGCGAGGGTCGAATACTCTCAAAAACACCCTGCGCCCACAGTACAGTATTGTCCCATCCAGGCGCGCTCCCATACTGTCTGGCCGTTCAGAAATCAGTCCCTGAGCTGCTTTCCCGTGATCTCCAGAAATACATCGTTTAACGTGGGAAGTTCCGAGAACACCCTGCCAAATACAATTTCCTGCTCCTGCAGATAATTCAGCAGGCTGAGCAGATTGTGCCTTGCCTTGGTACAGCGCACGGTCAATACCTGCCCCTCATAATCCACTGCAAATACATGGGGCAGATCCCGGATGGCCGCAAGCTGTTCCCCGGCCAATGCTACGGCTTCAATGGTGATGGTCTCCCCTGTCTTGATCATCATTTTCAGTTCTTCCTTGGTTCCCACCGCAATGCTCCTCCCATGGTCTAAAATGGCGATCCGGGTACAGATCTGCTCCACCTCCTCCATATAATGGGATGTATAGATGATGGTAGAGCCCTGCCTGTTCAATTCCTGAATACCTTCCAGAATCTTATTCCTGCTCTGGGGATCTACTGCTACCGTAGGTTCATCCATAATGATCAGCTTTGGCTTATGGGCGATCCCACAGGCAATATTCAGTCTCCGCAGAAGCCCTCCTGATAATTTTGGCGGACGCTTCTTCTGGTATTCCTCCAGCCCTGCAAATGCAATCGCCTCATCCACCAGCTCCTTGCGCCGCGCCTTGTCCCTGATATAGAGTCCGCAAAAATAGTCGATATTTTCATATACCGTCAGTTCATCAAATACAGCAACATTCTGCAGTACGATCCCGATCTGCTGCTTCACTTTATAATTATCCGGGCTCATCTCTTCCCCGAAAAGACGGATATCCCCCCTGTCAAACGAAAGCAATGCCAACATACAGTTGATGGCTGTGGTCTTGCCGGAACCGTTGGGTCCCAGCAGGCCGAAGATCTCCCCTTCTCTCACCTGAAGATTCAAGTGATCCAGAGCCACTACGTCCCCATAACGTTTCACCAGATTTTTTATCTCAACCATATTCCTTTTGTCTCCTTTCTCATTGTTCCCTTAGTATACAGTTTCCGCCGCGGAAAAAGAAGTGTGCATTGTCATCTCTTCCATATGACATTTATCACAAAAGTGTTACAAAATGGTCTTTTTTCTTTGCCTGTTTCTCTGATTTGTATTATAATGGGTATAGTTTCTTAAGGATCCAGATACAACAACAGAGCGAGGACAGAATGCGTTATTTTCACGACACCGGATTTTTACTGCTATACTGCATGTTTTCCATACTTTACATTCCCGCAGACACATCCTTTGTGTTCGCCTTTTTGTGTGCTTTAATATTATGCTGCGTCTGCTATTTTGCAGAATCCTCCCTGATCCGTTTGGGAACAGGAGTTGTGGCTTTGTCCCTTTCTTTGTTGTTTCCTTCCTTTTTCTGCTTTTTTCCGGCCATGTTTTATGTATTTTTACGGGAACACCGATGGCCGCTTCTCTTAGCCTTTGGCCTGCTGTCTTTTTATTATGCGGCCTTTGCTCCTGATACGCGTTCTTCCCTGCCCCTATTGTACGGCCTGTCGGGTTTTCTGCTGGCCGCACTGCTTAAGCTCCATACCGGGCAGTATGAACGTTTAGCTTACCAGTTCCGTAGGATTCAGGACGACAGCCGGGAACACCATCTGCTCCTTTCTGAGAAAAACCGGGTTCTCTTAGAAAAGCAGGATTATGAAATCTACACCGCGACCCTTCGGGAGCGGAACCGGATTGCACGGGAAATCCATGACAATGTGGGGCATCTGCTTTCCCGCTCCATCCTGCTTTTGGGGGCTGCCAGAACCATAAACCAACAGGATTCCCTTCATCCGCTTCTGAATAATTTAGATGTGACCTTAAATTCTGCCATGGACAGCATACGGAACAGTGTACATGACCTGCATGACGACTCGGTGGACTTAAAAGAAGCCATCCAAAGCCTGGTTTTGGATTTTACGTTCTGCAAGGTGGTCCTGCAATACGATATGGGGCGGAGCCTTCCCCGGGAAGTGAAATACTGCTTCATCAGCGTCACAAAAGAAGCGCTTTCCAATGTGATGCGCCACAGCAATGCAAGCCAGGTGCAGCTTACCATGCAGGAGCATCCGGCGCTGTATCAGTTATGTATTGAGGATAACGGAAGCTTACGCTCTTCCAAAGCCGAAAAAGATACGTCCCATCGCGGAATCGGGCTGTCCAATATAGAGGAACGGGTACGCGCCCTAAACGGCACGCTCCAGATCACAAAGAATCCGGGATTCCGTATCTTTATCATCATCCCCAAAGTATAAAGGAGTAGAACGTATATGAACATTGTCATCGTAGACGACGATTGCCTGGTATCCGGCGCATTAAAAACCATCCTTGAATCGAATGAGGGAATCCATGTGTCTGCCATCGGAACCGACGGCCAGGACGCGGTCCGGCTATACCGGGAATACTGCCCGGATATTCTTCTGATGGATATCCGTATGAAAGAGATGGACGGCTTAAAAGCTACCGCTGAAATCCGAAAGGATTTTCCTGATGCGAAAATCCTTTTGCTGACGACATTTTCTGACGATAACTACATTGTGAAAGCTTTGCAGCTCGGAGCCATGGGATATCTCTTAAAGCAGGACTATACCAGTATCCTTCCTGCCCTGAAAGCCGTCGCATCCGGACAAACCGTTTTTGGAAGCCAGATTGTCTCCAAATTGCCCGGCCTGATCCAAAAGGCAGAAATTTTTGACTATGCTGCAGCGGATATCAGTGAACGGGAACTGGAGATTATCCGCCTTGTGGCCAACGGCATGAGCAACAAGGAGATTGCGGCAGAGCTGTTTTTAAGCGAAGGAACGATCCGCAATTATCTGAGCGCGGTTTTGGATAAATTGAATCTTCGCGACCGCACTCAGGTTGCCGTATTTTATTATCAGCATAAATAATCCGTCCACGGGGAGTGGAATGTATGCCAGATGGGCGGGATATTTATAATAGAGGAAACGCCCAGGCGTTTTTATCAACAAAAGAAGGGAGTCTTTTATGAAAGCAACTGAAGAATTATTACAAATCCATAATGTGCCGCTGGAGCCCTTAGATATCATCTCAGGCTTCGAGGTACGCCCGGGGTTCTTCGGCACTCTGGGCGCCACGCTCATTCCCTGCGGGGTCAGCTTTACAATCCAGTCCCACGGGGCGACCTCCTGTGAACTGCTTCTGTTCCATCGGACGGAAGAACAGCCTTTTGCCGTACTGAAATTTCCGGAAAATTACAAGATCGGCTGCGTCTATTCCATGATCGTCTTTTATCTGGATATTTCAGACATTGAATATGCTTATCGTCTGGACGGGCCTTATGATGAAAAGAAGGGGCTTCGCTTTGATTCCAAAAGGATCCTTCTTGACCCTTATGCGAAGGCAGTTTCCGGGCAAAGTAACTGGGGAATCAACAAGAATTATCAGCGTGGATACCATGCCCGGGTCGTCCGCAGTAATTTTGACTGGGGAACCGCATGCCACCCGAACATCCCCATGGAGGATCTGATCATCTATGAGACCCATGTACGTGGATTTTCCAAAGATGAATCTTCCAACGTATCCCATCCCGGCACTTTCCGGGGAATCCGTGAAAAAATCCCTTATCTGAAGGAGCTTGGGGTTAACGCGGTAGAATTAATGCCTATTTTTGAATTTGACGAGATGCGGGACGCCCGTACGATGGATGGAAATAAGCTGCTGGATTACTGGGGATACAATCCGGTCTGTTTCTTTGCGCCGAATACCAGCTACGCCGCATTTTCGGAAGATAATCAGGAGGGCCGGGGATTAAAGCTCCTGATTAAGGCTCTCCATGACAACGGCATGGAAGTCATCCTGGACGTGGTCTTCAACCACACCGCTGAGGGAAATGAAATGGGGCCTTGTTTTTCCTTCAAGGGCTTTGACAATAATATTTATTATCTCCTCACACCGGACGGCCACTACTACAATTTCAGCGGCTGCGGAAACACACTGAACTGCAACCATCCGGTAGTCCAGCAGATGATTCTGGACTGCCTGCGCTATTGGGTAACCGAATACCGGGTGGACGGTTTCCGCTTCGACCTTGCCACCATCCTGGGCCGCAACGAAGACGGCTCTCCTATGAACCAGCCGCCTCTTTTAAGAAGCCTGGCATTCGACTCCATTCTGGGCAATGTAAAGCTGATCGCAGAAGCATGGGATGCAGGCGGGCTCTATCAGGTGGGTTCCTTCCCTTCCTGGAAACGCTGGGCTGAGTGGAACGGCCGCTATCGGGATGATATGCGCCATTTCCTAAAAGGGGATTCGGGATATGCCGGGATTGCCGCGCAGCGGATCATCGGCTCTCCGGATTTATATGATCCGGTACACCGGGGCGTCAATGCCTCCGTCAATTTCCTCACCTGCCATGACGGGTTTACGCTTTACGACCTCTACAGTTACAACGAGAAGCACAATGAAGCAAACGGATGGAACAATACAGACGGCACCGATGATAACCACAGCTGGAACTGCGGCGCCGAAGGAGAAACCGATGACGAGGCGGTTAACACGCTTAGGAGGCGGATGATCAAAAATGCCTGCGCCGTCCTGCTGTGCAGCCGGGGGACTCCCATGTTCCTTTCCGGCGATGAATTTGGAGATACCCGATTCGGGAATAACAACCCCTACTGCCAGGATAATATCATTTCCTGGCTGGACTGGAGGCTTTTAGAGAAAAATCAGGATTTGTTCTGTTTCTTTAAATATATGATCCAGTTTCGGAAAGACCATCCTATCCTCCGCAAAAATTTGGAATCCAGCCACACAGGATATCCATTTACAAGTATTCATGGCGTGAATCCGAATGAACCCGATTACAGTATGGATTCCCATATGATCTGCGTTATGTTTGCAGGCTACGACCCGGAAACACGCAGGGAAGACCTGGTATATCTGGCAGTCAATACATACTGGGAACCTTTAAGGCTTACGCTCCCCTCGTTCTCGGACAAACGGCTTTCCTGGAAAATCGCAGTCAATACGGGCGACCCCGGATCCAACTTTTTCCCAAAAGAAGAGAGGCCTGATGCAAAGGGAAGTATTCTGATGAAAGAACGGTCTGTGATTCTATTTGATGCAAGCGGGGCTACTATGATTTGACCATATATAGATAAGGACAGTAAAGCATATGGGGGTGCTTTGCTGTCCTTATCTTTATTCTTCAAATACTTCTTTCACGATATTCTTAAATCCTCTTTTTTTACCTTTTGATTTTTCCTCTTCCACTTTCTGGTTCAACGTATTTCCTGCAAGAAGATCGAACCTGCGCAACGCTTCTTTGGCCTCAGGGCTTAATTTATCCGGAGTCTGGATGACCAGCGTCACATAATGGTCTCCTCTGACTCTGGAATCCCTGAGAGACGGTACGCCTTTGCCTTTCAGGCGGACTTTCGTGTCTGTCTTTGTCCCGGGTTTCACGGTATAAATCACCTCGCCGTCCACAGTCGCCACCCGGATATCGCCGCCCAATGCCGCCTGCGCGAACGAAATAGGCACAGTAGAGAAGATGTGCATATCCTGACGCTGGAAGATCGGATGTCTGGATACATTCACCTCCACCAGAAGATCTCCCCTTGGACCGCCGTTTAATCCCGGCTCCCCTTTCTCACGGATGCGGACGCTCTGTCCATTGTCAATGCCTGCCGGGATCGACACCTGAATCTTCTTCCTGCTGGATGTATATCCGGTACCGGAACAGGACGGGCATTTCTCCTTGATTACCTTACCTGAACCGCCGCAGTTGGGACAGGTCTGTACATTCTGCACTGTGCCGAAGAAGGACTGGGAAGCATAGACTACCTGCCCCTTGCCGCCGCACTTCGGACAGGTCTCCGGAGACGTCCCCGGTTTCGCCCCTGTACCGTTACATGTAGTACAGGAATCCTTTAATATCAGTTCCAGTTCCTTCTCACAGCCTGAAATTGCCTCATCAAACGTTATACGGATACTCTTGCGGATGTTGGCGCCCCTCATGGGACCATTGGAACGGCCGCCTCTTCTGCTGCCGCCAAACAAATCTCCGAAAATATCTCCGAAAATATCGCTGAAATCCGCACCGCTGAAGTCAAATCCGCCGAAGCCTCCCGCTCCGCCGGCCCCTCCTTCAAATGCTGCGTGCCCAAACTGATCATACTGGCGGCGTTTTTCCGGATCACTCAGTACTGCATACGCTTCCGATGCCTCTTTAAATTTCTTTTCTGCTTCTGCGTCACCCGGATTCATATCAGGATGATATTTTTTCGCGAGGACACGGTATGCTTTTTTTATTGCATTATCATCAGCATCCTTACCTACGCCAAGCACCTCGTAATAATCTCTTTTTGACTCTGCCATAACAATCTACCTTTCATCTGTTTATGTTGCATTCAAAAACCATAACTGTCCAGGCCAGCTGCGACCATACAGCTGACCTGGATACTATGAAAGACTTCCTTAAACTTCTTTATAATCACCGTCTACGACATCATCCCCCTGAAAACCTTCCGGTGCGGGGCCTGCCTCCGGCATCGGGCCTGCGCCTGCCGCCCCTGCCGCGCCGGCCTGCTCATACATCTTTGTGAAGAGTTTCTGTGCGCTTTCCATCAATTTTTCCTTTGCAGCCTTGATTTCCGCAACCTGGGCGTCTGTCGTCTCTTCCGGCGCTGACTTGGCAAGGATGTCTTTGAGAGCCTGACAGTCCGCTTCCACTGCCGCCTTGTCTGCCGCATCCAGCTTATCGCCGACTTCCTTTATAGCCTTTTCTGTCTGGAATACCATGGAGTCCGCTTCGTTCCTCGCATCAATGGCCTCTTTGCGCTTCTTGTCCTGCGCCTCAAATGCCGCTGCTTCCTTTACTGCCTTATCGATATCTTCATCCGACATGTTAGAGCCTGCGGTAATGGTGATGTGCTGTTCTTTGCCTGTTCCCAGATCCTTTGCTGACACGTTGACGATACCATTGGCATCAATGTCGAACGTAACCTCGATCTGCGGGATTCCGCGCGGAGCCGGCGGGATTCCGTCCAGACGGAACTGGCCCAGGGACTTGTTGTCTCTTGCAAACTGTCTCTCACCCTGTACTACGTTGATATCAACGGCTGTCTGGTTATCTGCCGCTGTAGAGAATACCTGGCTCTTCTTCGTCGGAATCGTCGTATTCCTCTCAATCAATCTGGTCGCAACCCCTCCCATGGTCTCAATGGACAGGGACAATGGGGTAACATCCAGCAGAAGGATATCGCCTGCGCCGGCGTCTCCCGCCAGTTTGCCCCCCTGTACGGAAGCGCCCAGCGCCACACATTCGTCTGGATTTAAAGACTTGCTTGGTTCTTTTCCTGTCAGGCGCTTTACCTCCTCCTGAACTGCCGGAATACGGGTAGAACCGCCTACCAAGAGCACCTGCCCCAGTTCAGAAGCAGTGATGCCAGCATCAGACAATGCGCGCCTTACCGGCTCTGCTGTCTTTTCTACCAGATCATGCGTCAGCTCGTCAAATTTTGCCCTTGTCAGGTTCATGTCAAAATGCTTCGGTCCCTCTGAGGTTGCCGTAATGAAGGGAAGGTTGATGTTGGTGGTGGTTGCGGAAGAAAGCTCTTTCTTCGCCTTTTCCGCTGCTTCCTTTAATCTCTGCAGAGCCATCTTGTCGTTGGATAAATCCACGCCTTCTTTTGCTTTAAAATCAGACAGCATATAGTCTGTAATCTTCTGGTCAAAATCATCGCCGCCCAGCCTGTTATTGCCTGCTGTGGAAAGCACTTCAATGACGCCGTCGCCAATCTCAATAATGGAAACATCAAATGTACCGCCGCCTAAGTCATATACCATGATCTTCTGCTCTTTTTCATTGTCAAGGCCATAAGCAAGGGCTGCAGCCGTAGGCTCGTTGATAATACGCTTTACGTCCAGTCCGGCAATCTTGCCCGCGTCCTTCGTCGCCTGACGCTGTGCATCATTAAAATATGCGGGTACGGTAATAACAGCCTCTGTCACTTTTTCCCCAAGATAGCCTTCTGCATCTGCTTTCATCTTCTGAAGGATCATCGCGGAAATCTCCTGAGGGGAATATCTCTTGTCGTCAATGGTCACTTTGTAGTCTGTACCCATCTCACGCTTAATGGAAGAGATGGTCTTGTCGGCATTGGTCACTGCCTGACGCTTTGCAGGCTCGCCTACCAGACGTTCTCCTGTCTTCGTAAACGCCACAACGGACGGTGTTGTCCTTGCCCCTTCTGTATTCGCAATAACGGTAGGCTGTCCGCCCTCCATCACAGCAACACAGCTGTTCGTTGTACCTAAGTCAATACCTATAATTTTTCCCATGATCAATTCCTCCTGTTTTTTGTAAAATCACTGAAAATAACTAATTCGCTACTTTTACCATGCTGTGCCTTACGACGCTGTCACGGTAAGTGTATCCTTTCTGGAATTCCTCGGCAATGATATTCTCACCGAACTCCTCGTCCTCCACATGCATCACTGCATTATGGAAATCCGGGTTAAATTCCTGGCCCACTGCTTCGATCGGCTTGACGCCCACCTCTTCCAGTGTAGTCATCAGCTGCTTGTAAATCTTATCCATCCCTTCCACGAACGGATTGTTCTTTTCCCCCTCCGGTACTGCCTGAAGCCCGCGCTCAAAATTGTCAACTACCGGTAGGATCTTATTTATGATATCTTTCGCGCCAATCTCGTACATCTGGGACTTTTCCTTATCTGTACGCTTGCGGAAGTTATCAAACTCAGCCATCTGACGGGTCAGGCGATCCGTCAATTCTTCAATTTTCTCGTCTTTTTTATCCTTTTTATTCTTCTTTCCGAAAAGCTTCCTGCCTTTCTTCTCTCCATCCGGCTCTTCTTCGCCAGACTCAGCCTCCGCCTCTTTTGATTCTTCCTCTGTGCCGTCCTCCGGCTCTTCCCGGACATCCCCGGCTGCTTCTCCTTCTTCTGCCTCAGAAGCTTCTTCCTCTGCTTCAGAAGCCGCCTGTTCGGCTTTTGCCCTGGCTTCCTCTACAGCCTCTTTTACCATCTCTTCCTTGCTTTTTTTCTCTTCCACCGGCTTCACCTTCCTATCCATCCGAATTTTTATTATTGATTGCATCCAACTCACTTTGGAGAGTTTTCAGCGTCTTCATAACATGTTCATAATCCATCCGCTTGGGGCCGATGATCCCGATGGTTCCCTTCATCCCGTCCCCCAGCTCATAGGTTGCTGTAACGACGCTGCAGTCGCGCATCGTCTTCACCGGCGCTTCATCACCGATATAGACCTGAATTCCATGATTCTCTTCACTTGCCAGAGTCTCGGTCACCAGATCTGCAAGCTGCTGTTTCTCCTCAAATGCATTGATGATCTCTTGTGCGCTCTGCTTATCGCTGAGCTCCGGATACTTGAAAATATTCGTGGCTCCGCTTGTATAGATCTCCATATCATCCTCTACATGAATGATGTCCGCCACCGCGTCAAGCACATCACTGATCACCTTGCTGTGGATTCCCGCCTGCTCCTTGAGCCTGGCGATAAGCCCTAAATTGATTGCCTCAATGGACATTCCGTTCAGTGTGGTATTGAGCAGCATGTTCAGCTTCAATAAAGTCTCATTGCCAAGCATCTCGCCTACATGGATGATCTTGTTCTTGATCATATTGCCGCCCATTACGATGACCGCCACAAGCTGTTCGGCATCCACCTGAGACAGTTGGATGAATTTCAATGTATTCCTTCTGTTCACGGGTGAGGATACCAGAGTCGCATAATTGGTGTTGGCCGCCAGAACCCTGGCCGCCTGCTTTAACACCTTCTCCACACGGTCTGTCTTCTCAAGCATCACGCTCTTGAGTTCTTCTAACTCCTGCTCCTTTTCCTGCATCAGCATATCCACATACAGCCGGTATCCCTTGTCTGAAGGAATCCGTCCGGCAGAGGTGTGAGGCTGGAATATATAGCCCAGATCTTCTAAATCTGCCATCTCATTGCGGATTGTCGCGGAGCTTAACTTCAAGTCCGTTGATTTCGAAAGAGTTCTGGAACCGACCGGTTCTCCGGTCTCCAGATAGTTCTGGATGATAGCACGCAATATGGTGTGCTTTCTTTCGCTTAATTCCATCTCTGCCATCATCTTCCCCCTCTCTGTCCATCGTCTTTTTATGTTTTTTTAAATTGCTTTTTCTATATGCTTCCTCCCTATTAGCACTCTATTGATTTGAGTGCTAACATCTTACGTATACTAAGATAGCACCTTGATTTCGGTTTGTCAACACACTTTATATATTTTTTATCAATTTTTGCCAGAGTATATCCCTTGCCATATTTCTGGAAATATCGTAATATAAATTTTGGATCATTATTCCTGTTTACAAAAGGAGGCATTTGTATTATGAAAAAACTATGGGAACTCTATGTTACATTTCTCAAGGTGGGCGGCCTGACATTCGGCGGAGGCATGGCGATGCTGCCCATGCTGAAAAAAGAAGTCGTTGAAAAAAAAGGCTGGTCCACGGAAGAAGAACTGCTTGACATCTATGCCATCGGACAGTGTACCCCCGGCATTATCGCGGTCAACACCTCCACATATATCGGCTACGAGCAGGCCGGGATCATCGGCGCAATCTGCGGCACTTTGGGAATGGTAACCCCCTCCCTGATCATCATCACACTGGTGGCTACCATATTGAACCGTTTTATTACGGAGCCGTTGGTCATCCATGCATTGTCCGGCATCCGGGTCGCTGTCTGCGCGTTGATGCTGAACACGGTAGTTTCCCTGGCAAAGGCGGGGGTGAAGGATTATCTGGGGGCGATTATATTTTTAACCGGATTTGTTCTTGCTACCTTTTCCCCGATTCCGACGATCGTTCTGGTAGTCTGTGCGGCGCTTGCCGGGATCGGCATTAATATAAGAAAGGAGAAGGCAGGCTCATGATCTATCTGACTTTATTTATCGAATTTTTCAAAATCGGATTATTCTCCATCGGCGGAGGTATGGCGACAGTCCCTTTCCTTATGGATCTTGCCCGGAAGTATCCCTGGTTCACTGCGGGTGAGCTGGCGGATATGATCGCCATCAGTGAAAGTACCCCCGGCCCCATCGGCATCAACATGGCGACTTATGCCGGTTTCCAAGCCGCCGGAATCCCAGGCGCAGTACTGGCGACTTTGAGCCTGGTATCTCCCGCTATTATTATCATTGTCATAATTGCAAAATTTATGTCTGATTTCAGTGAAAACAAGTACGTCCGCTTTGCATTTTACGGCATCCGGCCTATGATTGCGGCACTGATCGGATATGCCATCTGGCAGATCGCAGTCATTACTTTTGCAGATCTCTCAAAGCCAAAGCCGGTATTCCATTATTCCTCCATGGGAATCTGCCTTGTCATCTTCCTGCTCCTGCAATGGAAGCCATTCAAAAAACTCCACCCGATCATCTGGATTGGCTGTGGAGCTTTACTGGGCATTTTATTCCAACTGTAATGAATCACTGTCCCCCCCCGCGGCAGACGGGGAGTCCGACACATATCTATTTATAAAGCGTTCCGCAAAAGAACGAAGGAACCCCGGTAAACGTTGTCGCACAAAAGCCTGTCCCACGGGGGCAGGCTTTTGTGCGACAGGATGGCTTAATCCAGCAAAAACTGCTCGAATACATAATTGCTGATATCAATTCCCCTTTTTGTCAGCCGGACAATATCCCCTTCTGTCTCCAACAGCCCGTTTTCCTTCATCCTTTTAAGCGGCTCTGCATATACTGCGCCCATTCCGATGCCAAACAGGCGGCCAAACTCTGATTTTCTCACCCCCCGCATCATCCTGAGCCCCAAAAACATAAATTCCTCCATCTCTTCCTTTTGGGACAGCACTTCCTCTTCTTCACAGATCCCCCGCACATCTCCCGACTGGGACAAATAGGCCCGCAGAGCAGATATATGGCGGAATCTGGTATTCCCAATCAATGACGAGGCTCCTAAGCCAAGCCCTAAATATTGCGTTCTCTGCCAATAGCCTGTATTGTGCCTGCATTCGTACCCGCACTTTGCGTAATTGGAAATCTCATATCTTGTATATCCATATTCCTGTAAGATTTTTTCCGTCTCTTCATACATCTGCCGCTCCGTCTCTTCATCCGGCAGAGGAGGGAACGCTGCATCGGCTGCTCTATATCGTTCATAAAAAGGCGTCCCCTCTTCTATGATCAGGCTGTACACAGACAAATGTTCCGGCTCCAGTTCTGCTGTTTTCCTGAGCGTCTCCCTCCAACTCTCCAGGGTCTGCCCCGGAATCGCAGAAATCAGATCCACATTCACATTTTCTATCCCCGCATTCCGAACCAATTTCCATGTATGCAAAAAGTGCCTGTAATCATGGATTCTTCCCAGCATTTTCAGTTCTGCATCCTTTGTAGACTGTAGCCCGATAGAAAGACGGTTGATCCCGGCTTCTCTCCATGCCAGAAGCTTTTCTTTTGTAACTGTCCCCGGATTCAGTTCCAGAGTGATTTCCGCACCTTCCTCAACCGAGAAGCTTTTGCGCAATGCAGAAAAAACCGCTTTTATCTGATCAGGAAACAGCAGGGAGGGGGTTCCCCCTCCCACAAAGACCGTGGACACACGATAGTCCTGATACATTTTTTTGTCCCCAAAGGGTATCCCGTATTGGGTATAACCCTGGATTTCCCTGATAAGGGCCTCTACATATTTTTGTACCGTATCCGCATCTGCCGACGCTGACAGAAAATCACAGTAGGCACATTTTCTGACGCAGAAGGGAATGTGGATATATAATTCCAGTTCTTTCACAATCCTGTTCCTATTCATTTTGTTTCTGTATCATAAGCATGCGCAGAATGTACCGTTATACCGCTATCATCGCGAATCCTGATTTTAGATCAGGACAATGCTGTAGCCCGTCAATGATCATCCAGTTTCAGCACGCTCATAAATGCCTTCTGAGGGATCTCTACATTTCCCACCTGACGCATCCGTTTCTTCCCTTCTTTCTGCTTTTCCAGAAGCTTCTTCTTTCGGGTAATATCTCCGCCATAACACTTTGCCAGCACGTCTTTCCGCAATGCTTTCACTGTCTCTCTGGCAATGATCTTACTTCCGATTGCCGCCTGGATGGGGATCTCAAAAAGCTGCCTTGGAATCTCGGCTTTCAATTTCTCACACATCTTTCTGCCGCGCTCATAGGCTGTCCCGCTGTGGACGATAAACGAAAGTGCATCCACTTCTTCCTTATTGATCAGAATATCCAGCTTCACAAGTTCCGAACGCTCATAACCCATCAATTCATAATCAAAAGAAGCATATCCCCTTGACCGTGATTTCAGTGCGTCAAAGAAATCATAGATAATCTCGTTGAGAGGAAGATGGTAATGCAGCACCGCGCGCTTTTCTTCGATATATTCCATGCTCTGGTAGATTCCCCTGCGCTCCTGGCACAGATCCATGATCGCTCCGATAAATTCAGACGTCACCATGATCTCCGCCTTCACCAGAGGCTCTTCCATATATTCGATCTCTGCCGGATCCGGAAGGTTCGTAGGATTCGTCAGCTGGATGACCTCCCCGTTGGTCTTATGCACTTTATAAATGACACTGGGCGCGGTGGTTACCAGATCCAGATTGTACTCCCTCTCCAGGCGTTCCTGTATAATCTCCAGATGCAGCAGTCCCAGAAAACCACAGCGAAATCCGAATCCAAGGGCAACCGAGGTCTCCGGTTCGAACTGAAGCGCCGCATCATTGAGCTGCAGTTTTTCCAGCGCATCCCGCAGATCCGGGTATTTTGCCCCGTCTGCAGGATACATGCCGCAGTACACCATGGGATTCACCTTCTTGTATCCCGGAAGAGGCTCGCTGCACGGCTGCTCCGCATTGGTGACTGTATCGCCCACACGGGTATCCTTTACATTTTTTAAGCTGGCAGTAATATAGCCGACCATGCCGGCGCTCAATTCCTCGCAGGGAATAAACTGCCCTGCCCCAAAATATCCCACCTCTACGACCTCGGCTCTTGCTCCGGTTGCCATCATCAGAATCGGGGTTCCCTTTCGTATGGTTCCTTCCTTGATCCTGCAGAATACAATCACACCCCGATAGGAATCGTAAACAGAGTCAAAGATCAATGCCTGTAAGGGAGCATTGGGATCGCCTTGAGGCGCAGGGATCTGCCGTATGATCTGTTCGAGCACGTCCTCTACGTTCAGCCCGGTCTTGGCTGAGATCCGCGGAGCTTCCTCCGCGTCAATGCCGATCACATCCTCAATCTCCTCCTTCACCCGCTCCGGCTCTGCGCTGGGAAGGTCAATCTTGTTGATCACCGGCATCACGTCCAGATCATGATCAAGCGCCAGATAGACATTTGCCAAAGTCTGCGCTTCCACTCCCTGAGCCGCATCCACTACCAGTATCGCCCCGTCGCAGGCTGCCAGGCTCCTTGACACTTCATAGTTAAAGTCCACATGCCCCGGGGTATCGATCAGGTTGAAGATATATTCCTCCCCATCCTTTGCCTTGTACACGATACGCACTGCCTGAGCCTTGATCGTGATTCCCCGCTCCCGTTCCAGCTCCATATTATCTAATACCTGAGACTGCATCTCTCTGCTGGTCAAAAGTCCTGTCTTCTCAATGATCCGATCCGCCAGTGTGGATTTCCCATGGTCAATATGGGCGATAATACAAAAATTCCGTATTTTACTCTGTTCTATTCCTGCCACGTCTCTTCCTCCAAATAAACTGAAAAACTCTCATTGTAATCACTCGCATCGCTGCCCATTCTTCTGTGGGGGGGGTACGGAAGAATCCCTTATCGGACGAAGTCCGCCCTCCCTCCAGGGGCATGTGTTACGGGATGCCCTTTGGGTAAACCTATCGGACGCCCCCCCCAGGGGCATGCATGCATTACAGGATACTCTTTAATTGCTATGCTTTACAAGAAACAGCTCCACCGCCAGTTTATCCGTAAGCCTGCCTGTCTTTACGCGCTGTTCCAGATCTGCGCCTTCCTCCAGGACTGCCCTGAGCACAGCCGTTTCAAAATGCCTGGCCTGCTCCATATATTTTCCCGCTACAAAAGGATGAAGCCCGGCCTTTGACGCGATCTCTTTTCTTTCATATCCCGCCTTCAAAAGCCCTTTTACCTGATTCAGGATCCGGTACTGGCGGATCATCAAAAATAAAATCCGCATGGGCGGCTCTTTTAAAGCCAGAAGATCATAGTAGAGATCCAATGCTTTGCGCTGCTTCTTCTGCGCCACGGCCTCCACCATATCAAAAATATGGTTTGATATCCGGGTCACGCAGACCGCATCTACGTCCTCGTTTGTGATCTCATCCCGGCCATAGGCGTAACAGAACAGCTTTTCCAGTTCCTTCGTAATATTTTCCATATTCGTGCCTGTTTTATTCAGGAAATATACGACTGTCCGCTCGGTGATCCGTTTATTTTCCTTCTTGACGTTCCCTGCAATCCAGCGCTTTAATGTGGACTCGTCCTGAAATGCCAGTTCCGCGACGCGCCCTTTTGCCTTCACTGCCTTATAGAGCTTACTGCGCTTGTCCACCTCGTTTTCCACAAAGAGAAAACTGGTGGTCTCAGGCAGTTCCCTGATATAGTCCGCCAACTCCGCGCCGCCGGTTTTGAAAAGACCTGTATTCTCGAACACGATCAGCCTGCGCTCTGCAAAGAAGGGCATCGTCTCCGCCAAATCAATGACTTCCTTAAGGTCAATTCCTTTCCCTTCATAGCTTGCGTAATTCATAGTATCCCCTTCTGGAATCATTGCATTGGCCAGGCGGTTCTTATACTGCCTTTTTAGATAGTCCTCTTCTCCAAACAGAAGATAAACCTGCTTTAATTGTCCTGTCTTTAAATCTACATTCAAATTTTTCATAGCTTCTATATTATATAAGAAAATCTTCTGATTTGCAAAGCATTTTATCTTCCGGCGTATCTTCTTCCCAAATATTTTTGTATTTCAGCGACTAAGGATAAAAAGAGCAGGGATTTCCCCCTGCCCCACTTAATCACCTGGAAAAAGAATCCCGGCTTTCTTTCTTACATTCTCAAGAACTTCCATCACGTCTGCCGTAATTTCCAGCCTTTCGTAAACGGATTGATCATCCCCGTCCATAAAAAACTTTGTCAGCTTCTGTACTTCGTAAAACCGCCATTCCGGGTTATCCTGCATATTGAAGGTTTCATCTGAATCTTTCGTAACAACACGGATCCCTGCAAGCCCGTTACTTCCGTCTTTAATGTAAATAAATCCCTTCTCTCCTTCTATCTGGAAAGAATTGACGCCCCATGTATCCTTTGCCCCTGCCAGACTGCTTACAAATCCGTCATACCGCATGACCAATATACCGGAAGTATCCGACAACTCCCCATACCTGTTAGGATAATAAACGGCATCCTCCGGCATTCCAAACAGAGCCACATTGAGGTATACATTATAAAAATTAATATCCATCAGACTGCCGCCTGCATATTCAGGATTGAAAACATTGGGAACCTCGCCGGCCAGCAGCCGGTCATAGCGGCTGGAATACTGGCTGTAGTTTCCAAGCACAAGCTTTATTTTCCCGATCTCTGGAAGGCGGCGCTTCAACACCTCTAAATTGGGTAAAAAGGCAGTCGGCACAGCATCCGCGAGAAACAGATGATTTTCCTTTGCAAGCGCCGTCAATTCCTTCACCTGAACTGCCTTCGTGGAAAACGGCTTTTCACAGATCACATGCTTTCCCGCCATTAGCGCTTTTTTAGCCTGTTCATAGTGCAAAAGGTTCGGAGAGGCGATATAAACGGTATTGACCTCTTCATCCATAAAGAAAGAATCCAGATCTGTATATACCTTATCCGCCCCATATTTACCGGAAAGCATCCTTCCCTTTTCTTCACTTCTGGAATAAACAGCCGCGAGCCGTATGTGGTCAGTTTCTTTTACAATATCCAGTATGGTATGTACAATCGGTCCGGAACCGATCGTTCCTAATCGAATCTCATCCATCATAATCTTTTCATCCCTTCCAGTTTTACTATATTTTCTCTTAAGCGATATCCCTATTTTAATATGGCGTTGAGGGCAAGTCAATACAAATGTAATTTCATCCGTCTCAAAATATCCCGATGAACCTTTCTATCCGAATCGTTTTCCCATCCGTCCGCAAGGTAACCGCCCCGCAAGTCTGTGTACTGAAAATCCGGCTGTCCAGCGCTTCCAGGCGTTTTATGGCCTCTGCATGAGGATGGCCGTACCGGTTGTCCCTGCCTGCGGAAATCAGGGTAATTTCAGGCCGTGTAACTTCCAGAAACTGCTCGATGGACGAATTTTTTGAGCCATGATGCGCGGCTTTCAATACGTCATAATCTTTCAAAAGACCGCTTCCTGTCAACGCCTCTTCCCCTCCGCCTTCCACATCCCCTGTAAAAAGCATGTCAAATTCTCCATATTCGAGAGACAGCACCATAGAGGAAGCATTCCCAATCTCTCCGCTGTAATTCTGCGCAGGAGCCAGACAGGTCCATAACATCTCCCCATCCTTCACCTGCTGCCCTTCCTGAATAACCGCCGCTCTGGTTCCAACCTTAAGGGCAGTCCGGGCCAATTCCCTCAGCGCATCATCCCATACATTTTCCGGGGGCAGCACCAACGTATCGATTGAAATCCCCAGGAATTGATTCTCCAACATCTCCTGAATCCCATTGATATGGTCTGCATCTCCGTGGGATATAAAAACATAATGAAGCCTCCCCACTCCCTGGGATTTTAAAAACGGCTCGATCCGGTATACCCCCACTTTAGAAACATCTGTACTCCCCCCGTCAATCAGGCAGTGACAGCCGGACGGCGTCCTCACATACAGACTGTCGCCCTGCCCTACATCCAGCATCGTGACGCGAAGTTCCCCTGCCCTTCCATGGCCTGCGCTGCAAATAATGCAGAAAAATACGGCAAGACCGGCCGATGCTGCCCTTAGGGATATTCTCTCCCTCTTTTTTCTCCTATCCTGCTTCCTCCTTCCGTTTTCTTGTTTTTTCCCCTTCATTCTGTATTGTACATCAAACATCTTCACGCCGTCTGCGCCGGACGCCTTAACTTTATCTGCACCGGACGTCATAATAGGATCCGACTCCTGACCTGCGTCGGCTTTTATCATTTTAAATCCAACGACACATCCTGCAAGCAAAAGAATATAATACAATGCTATCCACCCCTTCCCCGGCCGGCCCGGTACCATCCTCCCAAATGGCAGATGCATTGTAAAGAAACACATCTTTTCATATCCCCACAGGATTCCTTTACAGACCTGCAATACCGCCTCCCCTGCGCCGCCCCAAAAAACGGCAAGCCCGGAACCTAAGACTCCCACTCCTAAGACAACGGACATCAGCGGCACGACCAGAAGGTTTAACAGCATGGAATAGACAGGAATCTCAAAATAGTAATAGAGCATGATCGGAAGGAGCATCAGATGAATGCCTGAACTTGCACAGAGTACTCCCGGCAGCACCTGAAAGTGTTCCAAAACCGGCGATACTGCCAATATCCCCACGATCGCCCCGAAAGACAGCAAAAAGCCCGCGTCCAGCAGATACAGAGGCTGCCACAGGACGATCACTGCCGCTGCCAGGGAAAGGCTGGTGGGCATATCGTAAGTTCTTCCCGTAATCTCCGCCCCCATGCGCACGGTAAACATCATCAGAGCGCGCAGGCTGGACACCCCGCATCCTACCATCATCGTATACAGGAGCAAACATAAAATCCCGATGCTCCCTGCCGGCAAAAAAGGCATTCCTGCTTTTCGAAGCAGCCGGTAAAAACCAATCCCTAGAAAAGACATATGCAGGCCCGAGATGGCCAATATATGCCCAATCCCGCTTTTCTGATACAGTACTTTGGTATCACTGTCCAGCTCACTTTTGTCTCCCAGCAGAATTCCGCTCATAATATTTCCATAATAACTGCCCATGCATTCGGTCAATCCCTCTTTCCACCGACTGCGGAATCTTGCCAGCCATTCCCGGATCCGCCAGACTTTTGGATTTCGGATTTCCACTTTGTCTGCCCAGACAGAAGCATGGATCCCCTGCTTCTGATAGTAAAATTTCATATCAAAATTTCCCGGATTTGCGGCTTCCTGAAAAAAGCTTACCTCTCCGGTAAGATAGATAGTATTGCCCACGGCAATCTGCTGATTTTGAGTGTTTAATGATTCCTCACGTTTGATATAAACAAGAATTTTAGATTCTTCTATGATCTGATCTCCCAGACGGATCTGATTATCCGTCAGATAGTATACCTGGTATTTCGGTTTTTCTTCCCTGCGCCCTACTGTACCTTCAAGGCTGACACAGTCTCCCTCTTCCCCGGCAAGTTCCAGTCCAGAGGGCTTCAGATCTTTTGCAATCCGAAGCCCGCCCACAAGAACTGCCTGTATCACAATACATAAAACCGCAGCCAGGCAAAGCGGCCGTTTTCTCATCTTACCTCCTGATTAAAATATTCCGTCATTTTACCATACTTTCCTATTCCTCACTCTCCTCCCACGTCAAATCACGTGCGATGGGCTGTGAGAGATCCACAGTCTCCTGATAAGTCACATTTTTCTCCCCATTTACCATAATCTGGACATTTCCTGCAGTGGTTCCCTCTAACAGAGAATTGACGATAGAATAAACCGTAATCTCCGGACGTACATCATAAACACTGTTGAGAAATTCCGAATCAAAATTCACATAGCAGGTTCCTTCCTTGATTGTGACGCTCAACAGAGCGGCTCCGGGATTCACAGTGGGGTACCCGCCTCCCTTTCTCGGGCCGCCCATCAGTTTTTCCACGATCTGCTTTTCTTTCGGGATATTGCTGTTATACCTCACGTCCATCTGTTGTCTCACCA
>CATKXE010000044.1 GCA_949840465.1 uncultured Lachnospiraceae bacterium
GCGTGTGGGAACCTCGGCCGACCTGACAATGACAATATCTTTGGGCAGGCGTTGGTTCAGGGCATACGAAATACGCTCCGGCGGGATGCGCGTATCCGTATCAAATACAGCCACATTCCCCAGAGCGTGTACGCCGGAGTCCGTCCGGCTTGCGCCGATAATGCGGACAGGTTCCCCCAGAAGTTTCGTCAGCGCGCGGTTCATGACCTCTTCGATTGTAATGCCGTTGGGCTGGATCTGCCAGCCGCAGTAATGAGTGCCGTCATAGGCGACAACAAGCCGGATGCGTTTCATAAAAATCTCTCATTCCTTTCGTTCTGTACAGGCATACAGTTTGAATCTCCGAATTTTCGGCTGCAGCGCCCGGAAACTGATGTAAGAAATTATAAGAAAACCGGACAATTTTCAAAATATCCACAGATGGAACGGTACAAACCTCCCCAGCACAAACGTGGCTGTCAGATAAATAACCGTAACCGCGTATGCCATATAATCCCCTGTCTTATAAACCAGAGGCTTCATCCTGGTCCGGTTCTCCCCTCCATTGTAGCAGCGTGACTCCATCGCCATGGCAAGGTCATTGGCCCGGCGGAACGCAGAGACAAACAGTGGAACCAGAATCGGCACCATTGCTTTTGTCCTCTGTATTATATTCCCGCTTTCCAGATCCGCGCCCCGGGCAATCTGTGCTTTCATAATCTTGTCCGTCTCTTCCAGCAGGATCGGTATAAAACGCAAGGCAATGGACATCATCATGGCTACCTCATGTACCGGAACCTGAAACCGGTTCAGCGGGCGCAGCAGGCTTTCCATCCCGTCTGTCAGGGCGTTCGGCGTGGTGGTAAATGTCATGATCGAGGAACCTATAATCAGATAGATCAGGCGCACCGCCATAAATACAGCCGTCCGCAGCCCCTTCTCCGTGATTTCAAAAATCCGGAAATCGGCCAGTACGTCCCCTCCCTTTGTGAGAAACAACTGCATGACCACCGTGAACATCAAAAGCATGACCACTGCTTTTAATCCTTTTACAATGAATTTCAGAGGAACCCGGCTCGCCCTGATCACACCCCCAAGAAATACGGTTGCCGCAGCATACCCCAGCAGGCTGTTCTGCACGAATAATGAGATCAAAAACAGCAAAGTAGACACAATTTTCACCCGCGGATCCAGCCGGTGTATACAACTTTTTGCCGGATAATACTGTCCGATTGTAATATCTCTGATCATAGGCAACTCCTTTTTGTATAGAAAAAAACTGCAATGCGTAAATTTTCGGGAATTTCCGCAATGCAGTATCACGGTGTCCATTATCTGTGGCCGCGTAAAAAATGCAGCGTCCCTGAAATCTCTTCCGCCGCTTCCTCCACAGTGGTTGCATCCGTGCGTACATCGATTCCTCTTTCTTTCAGGCCATGCATGATATAGGTCACCTGCGGCGCCGCAAGCCCTACCTGCTCCAGTTCTCTGTAATGAGAAAATACCTCCCTGGGAGCGCCGTCCAGCATTTTCGTCCCCTTGTTCATCACAATAATCCGCTCCACATACCGCGCGATATCCTCCATGCTGTGGGAAACAAGGATTACCGTCATCCCGGTCTGACCGTGCAGTTGCGCTATCTGATCCAGGATATCGTCCCGTCCCTTTGGATCCAGTCCGGCCGTCGGCTCATCCAATACGAGCACCTTTGGACGCATGGCCAACACCCCCGCAATGGCAGCCCGCCGCTTCTGCCCGCCGGAAAGCTCAAAAGGAGACTGGCTGTAATGCTTTTCGGGAAATCCCACCAATTCCAGAGCCTCTTTTGCCCGTATTTCACATTCCTGCTTTGAAAGCCCCTGATTCTTCGGCCCAAAACAAACGTCTGTAAATACATCCACTTCAAATAATTGGTGTTCCGGGTACTGGAACACCAAACCGACCTGGCTGCGCAGGCTTTTCATATCATATTTGTCCTGATAGATATTTTGACCATTATAATATAATGCCCCGGACGATGCGATAAGCAGCCCGTTGAGATGCTGGATCAATGTGGACTTCCCGGAGCCAGTATGCCCGATAATCCCTACGAACTGCCCCTGGGGAATCTCCAGCGACACATCTTTCAATGCATGTTTTTCATAGGCTGAGCCCTGGCTGTATATATAATTGATATGCTCCAACCGAATCGACATAATACCTCCCTGTCACTCTTTGCCAATGATCGTGTCTGCAGTCAGCTCTGATTCTCTTTAAGCATGCAGGCATATCTGTCCACGGCGTCCACCAGTTCTTCTCTGCGGAGAATCCCTCTCGGAAGCGAAATCCCCCTCCTGCGGAGTTCTTCCGCCAGCATGGTAACCTGAGGCACGTCCAGACGGTATTTTTTCAGTTCCTCCACCTGGCTGAAAATCTCACGCGGCGTGCCTTTCATGACAATATGCCCGCTGTCCATCACATAGACCTGATCGGCATCAATCACCTCTTCCATATAATGGGTAATCAAAATCACCGTCACATTCCTGCGCTTCCGAAGTTCCTGCACGGTACGTATTACTTCTTTTCTCCCGTTGGGATCCAACATGGCTGTAGGTTCATCAAGGACAATACACCTGGGTTCCATGGCGATCACCCCCGCAATGGCCACACGCTGCTTCTGCCCGCCCGAGAGCTTGTTCGGTGAATGGGTCCGGTATTCCAGCATGCCCACGGCTCTCAGGCTGTCTTCCACCCGTTTCCAGATCTCATCCGTGGGGACTCCCAGATTCTCCGGCCCGAATCCTACATCCTCCTCCACGACTGTTCCGATTATCTGGTTGTCCGGGTTCTGAAACACCATCCCCGCGGACTGCCGCACATGCATCAGTTCACGGGGGTCTTTCGTGTCCCTTCCGTTCACCCACATGGTTCCGCCGGTGGGAACCAGAATCGCATTCATATGCTTGGCCAATGTAGACTTTCCCGAACCGTTATGTCCCAGGATAGCGGCAAACTGCCCCTGCCGGATATCAATATCAATTCCGTCAACTGCACGGTTCATACCGATCACATTGCCCTCGTCATCCCGCTTCTCATATTCATACACAAGCTTGCGCGCCTGCACCATGTCCTTCTCCATGCAACTCCTTTTCCTGCAGATTCCTATAGATCGTTTCTCACAAATCCAGGCTCAAAAAAAAGCTTAGAAGCCTGAATTATCCCTCTACAATTACAATTCACGGCCCATTAGGCCGTGAATTGTATTTCTTCACAAAAATTTCTCCAGCTGCGCAATAAATTTGTCCACATCAATGGGTTTTGCAATATGTGCATTCATACCACAATCCAGACAATGCTGCACGTCGTCCGAAAATGCATCCGCCGTCATGGCAATGATCGGCAGTTCCTTATCCTCACGATCCAGGGCGCGGATTGCCATGGCTGCCTCGTATCCGTTCATCAACGGCATACGGATATCCATTAAAACGGCGTCATACTCCCCAATCTCCGACTTTTCAAACATATCCAAACACATTTTTCCATTTTCCGCTCTGTCCAGTTCAAATCCTGCTTCCGTAAGAAGGTCTTCCGCAATTTCCCAGTTCAGGTCGTTATCCTCTGCCAGAAGAATTCTTTTCCCTGTAAAGTCACTCTTCGCCTCTGCCTTCTTTTCCTCCACGGAATGGCCCTCCACAAATCTGCTCAGGCCTATATAGAGATTCGATTTAAACAAAGGTTTGGAAATAAAGCCATGCGCTCCGGCTGCGATCGCTTCTTCCTCAATATCACTCCAGTCATAGGCAGACACGATCAGGATCGGAACCCCGCCGCCGACGCGCTTTCGGATCTCGCGGGTCATCTCCACACCGTCTAACTTGGGCATCTTCCAGTCTATCAGAATAATATGGTAATCCTCCTTCGCCGTATGGCGCTGTTCCACCATCTCAATCGCTTTATCCGCTTCTGTCGCCCACTCAGCATGAACCCCGATCTCGCTCAATGCATGAACCGCGCTTTCGCAGAGATCTTGATTATTGTCGATGACCAGCATGTTCCAATTCGGAAGCTGCATGTCTTCTATTTTAGTCTCTGCCTTTTCCAGATCAAGGACAATATGAAATTCCGTTCCCTTTCCCTTTTCACTTTGAACCTCAATGGTGCCGTTCATAGCCTCAACAATACACTTTGTAATGGCCATGCCAAGACCTGTCCCCTCGATCTTACGCACCTGGGATTCATCTCTGGAAAAGCTGTCAAATACCTTTTCCACAAACTCCGGCGACATCCCGATCCCGTTATCCTTTACGTTGAAATGGCACCGCACGTAGTGTTCTCCCACAGGCGACGGTTCCTGGGAAAGAGAGACGTTGATGGTCCCGCCCTCCGGGGTAAATTTGATGGCGTTAGAGAGAAGGTTGATGAGCACCTGATTCAGGCGGATACTGTCGCAATACACATCCTCCGCCTCGATCTTATAGACAAAAATATCAAAATGCTGCTGTTTGTCACGGATCTGCTGCTGCACAATATTGACAATACAATCCATCGCCTCGCTCAGAGAAAGGTAGTCCATATTCAGAGTAAGCTTTCCATCCTCAATCTTGGACATATCCAGCACGTCGTTGACCAGCCCCAGCAGATGCTTACTGGAAAGCGCCACTTTTTTCAGGCAGTCCTCCACCCTTATGGCATCATGGATGTTGGACATTGCGATTGCCGTCATGCCCACGATCCCGTTCATCGGAGTGCGGATATCATGGCTCATATTCGAAAGAAATTCGCTTTTTGCCTTATTCGCATGCACGGCTTCCTCTTTTGCCTGTTCCAGCGCCGCCATCTGCTGCCGGTTCAGCCGAAGGTATCCAACAAAAATAACCAGTATCGCCAGTAAGACAGCGCCGCATGCCCCCAGGATCAGGCCAATGCGCTGGGTACTCTGGCTGTTGATCGCATGATCCAATACATTATATGGCATGGCCGACACCAGATACCAGTCCGAATCCGGAAGGGGGCTGCAATACATCTGCTTACGTCCGTCAGGCGTGAGAATCACCGCGGAATATTCCGCACTGGAATCCTGTGCCTCCTTCATCTCCTGTATCTGCTGCTGAGGCGTCTTCCCGTTCAGTTCCAGAATATGCCCCTCCAGATAATCAAACAGGTTCGTCCTGCCCTCATATTCTCTCCTCACAACAAAGTTTCCCTCATCCTGAAGGATATATGTATGCACCAACGAATTTTCTGTCTGCTTCACCAGCGCTTCCTCCAGATTATCCATGAGGAATCCGACCACCAAAAGCTCGCTCGTCCCGCCGTCCCCCATGGGATACGCGGCCTCGGCGCCCAGTATGACGACATGTTCGCCTTTCTCATCAAAACAGGAAGTCACCTGAATCTCCCCATCCAAAAAGTTCTGAAATTCTTCCTTATCCTCCAGTTCAACCGACACGCCGTAAATCTTCTCGTTGTCGCCGTTACGCCTGTAAAGCCCCATATATGTGGCATTGCGGACACTGGCATTTAACTGCATCTCTTCGAGCATTTCCTCACCATAAGCGACGCTTACCGGAGGAGTACGCATCAGGATTCCTTCTACCTGTGAAATACGGAGTTCAATGATCGTCGAAAATTTCTGTTCAAGCTGTCTGTTCATCTCGGACATATATATCTTTCCGATCTCAGTTACCGTCTCCTCGCTTTTATCCCCCAGATATTTATACACCCATGCGAATATTACAATGCAGAAGATAATAACACTTAAAAAACTAATCCACAAAAATTTTTTAGTTTTTTGATACATAATATCTCCTTGAAATATACCGAAGCCCCCATAACAACCGATTATGCTTCAGTGGATGCCTGCAGTTCCTTAATCGCCGCATACGTCTTATCATACTCTTCCCTGACCTTGTCAAGCATATCCGGCGTATAGTCCTCAGGATGATTGCGGAGCATCTCCGTCACTGTCTCGCTGATCTGGTAAAGCCCCGTAAATCCCAGATTCTGGCTGACTCCCTTCAAGGTGTGGGCGGCGCGGAAAGCCTCTGCATAATCCCTGGCTTCCAATGTCTTTGTAAGGCTGTCAAAACTCCCGTCATTCAAGAACTTAAACGCAAATTTCTGAATTCTTGCATCTCCGCGGAAGCGGCTGAACACGCCTTCATAATCTCCGTTTATTTTTTCGTAACATTCTTTCACTGTCATTTTTTTCATCCTCCTGTTTTATGGTCACCCGCTAAAAGTCTTCATGAACGATGTCTTCCACCTTGCCGATAACGCCGCGGAACACAGGCTCTTCTTCCTCCGACCAGTCCGCACGGCAGATGAAACGGCGTTCCTTCACCTCGCCGTCGATCTTCGTTTTGCATACATAACTGGCTTCCGGCTCCTCTGGCGTGGTACGGTGCAGAAGTTCCCCAAGCTTCTGTATATCTTCCTGTGCCATGGATTCCAGAACAGTCTCATTTTTCAACGGGTCAAGCGTAACCTCGCTGAGGCCCAGTTTCTCCGCGCTCCACTCCGTCAGAGTAAGTATCGACGGGGAAACCGTATATTCGAATAGGATCTCCTTCGATATAGAAGAATAAAACCTGTTCTTCGCCCTCTCCTGATCCAGATAAAGCAGGGTACGGTTGGAGCCTTCCATCTCTTCGTAGCGCATAATCTCCTCTGCGATATTGCGCATCTCCTTCTCGTTCTTCGTATTCAGAGAGGCGGATTTCATCTCTTCCACAAGGCTGTCCGCCACATCCATCAGGCATTCCAGCAGAAGCGGATTGAATGTTCCGCATTGCCCTTCCTGAATCATCTGCAGAGCGGTTTCGTGAGAAAAAGCCTTTTTATATACACGCTCGCTGGTCAGGGCGTCGTAGACGTCCGCCATAGATACGACCTGGGCTGAAATCGGAATTTCCTCCCCCTTCAGCCCGTCCGGATAGCCCCTGCCGTCATACCGCTCATGATGCCAACGGCAGATCTCATAGGCTACCTTGACCAGAGGTTCATCCTGATGGAAGGGAAGATCCTCCAGCATAGACGCCCCGATCATGGAGTGCGTCTTCATAATCTTATATTCTTCATCCGTAAAACGTCCCGGCTTATTGAGGACTTCAGACGGAATCGCGATTTTCCCGATATCATGCAGAGCCGACGCCATATTGATCATATTGATGTCTGCATGCGACAGGTGGTACTGGTCGGTCTTCTTGATCAGGCTCTTCAATAAAAGCTCTGTGATTGTCTGGATATGCAGGACATGAAGCCCGCTTTCCCCGTTACGGAATTCTACGATATGGCTTAATATCGTAACCATGAGGCTGGTGTTCTTCTCCTTCTCATACATCTGCTCCGTAACAAGCCCCATCAGCTTCTTCTGCTTTGCATAAAGCATAATGGTGTTGAGAACCCTTCGCTGCACGACCAGCGAATCAAAGGGGCGGCTGATATAGTCTATCACGCCCAGTTCATAGGCCCGCCGCACATAGGAAGGCGTACTTTCGGCCGAAATCATGATGACCGGGACATCTTCTATCCACTGGTTTTTGTTCATCACCGCGAGAACCTCGAAGCCGTCCATCCCCGGCATCACGATATCCAAAAGCACCAGAGAGATCTCAGAACTCATCTGCTGCAGGATCGCTAACCCCTGCGGCCCGTCCGGCGCTTCCAGAATCTCGAAATCATCCTCAAGCATGTCTGAAAGTATCATGCGGTTCATCTCTGAATCATCGACAATCAGAATTTTCTCTTTTAATTTACTTTTGTCACTCATATCCAATTACCCTCCATATCCCTGCTTCTTCCTGCCAGAGGCTTCCGATCAACTGATGTCCATCCAAAGATTACCCGGTATAGACGGACTGCGTGTGTAATGTCCGGCGCAAAAGGAAACACCAGGGAATGCCCATACGCAAATGAAAGAATTGTCCAGACCTATCTTCTTCTGAGCAATTCTGTACGCAAAAAACCACTCTTATTATGACATAAGAGACGTAAAAAGTCCAGACTCAAATATATGTTATCCTGTTTTTTCTATTCGCGGCACGGCTTCCCCATAACATCTGCCAGCAAACAAACCGCAGTAGCATACGAAGCGGCTTCTTCCTTCCATGTATCACAAAGAGAATACCATTTGATCCGCCTCCACAAGCATCACTTCCTCCCGGGCGTCTTTGTTTCCCGGAAACTGCCTGACGCCCAGACGCACAAAATACCTTCCCTGTCCCTCCAGCCCTTTCTTGTCCCATTCCATACATGCCCGGTTTAAGAACTGCCTGGCCGACTCCTCTGTTAACATATGCCGGATATGCTTCGTAACCGGACGATAAACCACATTGCCCCCCAGAATCATCTGTCCCAGCCATACGGTAAGTTCTGTCAATATCTCTGCGTCAGGATAGATAAATTTTTTCAGGAGGTCGGCTGCCCGGTCCACAGTAAACCTTCCGGCGTCATATTCTTCATTCATTCGGATACAGGGATGAACCAGGTTTTGAAAACCGGTTCGGTCTGTTTCGTAAATAAATCCGGGATTTACCCGGGGCTGTTCCCCCTCCGGCAGCACAGGGAATTCCTCGTTCCTTTTCAGGAACACTTCCGCCAAAAGCCCCTGGCACTGTTCAAGCGGGATACCGCCTATACAAAATTCATAGGAAGCCCCTGTCCGGGGCGTAATCGATATATCCGAAGGGATCACATAACTCATCGTTTCCGTAGAAATCTGAATCTGCGCGCTCTGCCCTGCGCTGTCCGTTACCGAAAGACACGGATAAGGAATCCATTCCGGATATCTTCCCGCCTCGATCAGGAGGGAAACTCTGTTAAGACGCTGCTTTTCATACACACATTGGAAGATAAACTCATACTCCGGTTCCCATTCGTTGAAGCAGGCCTCCTCAGCACAGCTCCTTTGAATTTGTTCCGCAAGAGCGCTAAAATCCTCCAATGCAGGCAATACCTGGCTGAAAGCCTCCTCCGGCCCTTCCTCCGCGCTGCAGCGGATATCATTTTCATTCCTTTTCACCGGCTTGATCAGGAACTCCTCATAGGCGTCCTTATCATAGATGAACTGCGCCAGATAATAGAACAAATCCCGTTTCTCTGCACGGCATAAAAAATGTTCCCCCTGCCTGGACGACAGAATAACATGCACCCTGTCCTGGGCGGAAAGCACCGCTTCCATAGAAATTGCATAACTCCATGTAAGATTTCCCGGGATCAGGTTTCCGCCTTTTGCAGATTGACGCGCAAGTTTCGGCGCCGTAGGATATCTGCGCAGCGGGAGCGGAAGGATCACAGGCGCCCCATTCTCATAGTTCCCCAGTTCCACCCTGACATAATCGCTGATCTGTTCAAACGCGTTCACAAACCGATACCATTTTCCTGTGGCCTGATCCTCCAGATGCGTAAACCGAAACACAGCCTCCTCCATGGACAGCGTATTGGAAGCCGCAATCTGCCGGGGCGCCGCCTGAAAGCAAATGGAATTTTGGCCCGGCGTCATTTTCCCACCGTTTATCCCTGCTGCGCCATAAAGTTCCCCTGACAGGGCATAATTTCCAAGCTTTTCCTTCTGGCAATAGGCTGCCGCCCCGGCCGCCCCATACCCCTGACGGAGATTTTTCCACATCATGTCGCAAAGGCTCTCTCCTGCTTCCTCCAAAAACACACGCTCCCCCGACTCATCCAAAAATACTCCCTGTACCCGCAAGGCGAGCCCCGCCGCAAGCTCTCTTTTGGTCTTAAGAAGTTCATTCAGAGTATGTACCGCCTTGTCGCCAGCCGCAAGAAAATAGTCCAAATTCACAGGGCTTAAGATACGCTCATAAAAATCTAAAAATTCCTCCATCCAGACTTCCATGTCAATATTTAAGAAGCTTTCCACATAAAAGGCGCGCTCTTCTTCCATGCGATCCCTAAGCCTGGTCAGTTCCATTCCTGACCGGTTTATCAGCTTTGTAGAAAACGGAAGCAGGGCATAAAACAGCCTCTCCGGATCCTGCGGATAAACTGCCAGCGTACCTTTCGGAAAGAACGCCGCATACAGCCCGTCCCCGACCAGAACCTTCCCGCCTGGGAATGCCTGCTCAAATTCCCCGCAAAAGGCATCCAGATCCTGATCCGCCCCGGCCTGCCCTCCTGCGCCGCCCCGGTTGGGAAGCCGGCCTGCTTCTTCCACATAGCCAGGATCCCTCCTGACTTCTATATCTACAGATATTTTCTCCAGGCAGACCTCTTTGAGGGTCCGCTGGAATCCATTCTTACTCAAAACAAATTCAAGCCCGACCGGAGCAGGAGCGGGGGAATCCTCACCGGACCTGATACTTTGGGCATACGAATATAACTGAAGCAGATATTGAACAAGCGCGTCTTTCTGCCCCTCTTCCCATGAAATGCATTTCCGGTAAATGTCGCCGAACTCCACGCAAAGCGTGAAATTCACGTCCGGCTGCGCGTACTGGTAATATGCCAGAGCATACTGCTCCAAATTTACAGATTCTTCCTGACTTTCTCCGGAAGCTTTGAACCTCTCTCTAAGCCGGCTTGCAGATTCCTCCTGCTCGCATACGGCGGACAGCTTCAAAATAAATGTATCCTCATCCGTTCCTTTCCTGATCCGGTAAGAAACCTGTGTCATGGGCAATTCTGTGACAGAGAGCATGGCGTCTGTATAGGAGAGGGTGATAGGAGACGCCAACTGATATCCATACTCTTTCCCTATCGAATTTCCTGCCACATCGGCAAAATAGAACGTAATGGGAAGCGCTCTCTTTTCCGCCTTCTGTCCGGGACGGTAATCCCTTGGAAGAATTCCCCTGTAGGGGTCTTCCATATCTGGTATTTCCACGGCCAGAGAATCATATGCCGGTATATCCATAATATGGCTGTAATAATTTTCCCCCGGGCCTGCATGTTCATGATCCTGCATGGATATGGGCAGGGAATCCTTCCCATCCAGCGCGTAATACAGCAGGGTGAATGCCTGCGTGGTCAGTTGATTGCGGTAGGCCGTTTTCTCATCCAAATTGTCCAGCCTGTAAGGGCTGCGCTGCAGCACTGATTCATCCGCCCCTGCAGTCACCATCTCAAATCCGATCTTCCCCGGCTTCATCGTGGAAAGGCAGCGGTTTCCCAAAGCCTCATCCTGTATCACCGGAATTGCCAACGAGTCAAGGCTCTCATAAATCAGGATGCGGTTTGCCAGAGACGGTCCTGAAAGCTCCGCCAGAAAATAGAACACGGCCTGCCCGTCGTCCCCGAACAGCTCGCTTTCTAACGGTTTTCCTCCAATCCACAGATAATGCCCGTCCCCGCCAATGAAAAGCATTTTACGCAACAGGGCAAAAAACGCGCCTCTGTTGCTTTCCTCCAGTCTCAGGCAATCAGGTTCTTCCCCATCCTCATAATGCATGTCCAGCGGCGCAGTGGTGGTTTCCGAAAGGTTCTGCCTCACCAGGCAGATGTTCTTCTCCCTGCCCGGCTCGCTGTAAAAGGCTCCTTGCGGCTTCTCTTCCTCCGATTTTTTGATCTCCTTACTGAACAAAAGGCTGACTCCTGTAATCTGATCCTCCCTGCCCCGTAAGGAATTTAAGAAATCCCTGCTCTCCTTTGAAGCGCTGACCACCGCAAACGTATCTTCACTCCCGCCCTTTCTCACTGTCAGATCCACAAGGGCTGCACAGCGATATCCCAATGGGCTTTCCTCTTCCGTAGAAAGGCTTGCCTGGGACCAAGCGTGAATCTGAAAATCCGAAAGAGGCCGGATCTCCTCCGGCATTTTCCACAGGAAGAAAGAGGCCTGATCCTGACAATACACGCCCTGGCAGTCAAACAAAGACAATGCCTTTGGCTCCAGCGCGTCGGAAGGGAGTTTGGAGGGCTCCCGGATAAAATGAACCAAAAGCCCTCCCTGTGGGTAATCCAGATCCCCCTCCGCTATGGAAAGTTCTGTTTCCCGGGCCGCAAGCCATTTTACCTCGCCCGCTGCCAGAAGCTTCAGGCGGTGTACAATTTCCTCCTGTTCCCATCCGCCCTTTGGCAGTCCCGCGAACTGCTGGCAGATCACGTCATACAAAGGCCGCTGCGACTTTCTCGTACCGTGCAGGAGGAAACGGGACACCATCCCGCCGATCTCCCCTGTCTGCCCTTCCAGATATCCGGCCAGTTCTTCAGACAAAACCTCCCCTTTACCGTCTAAATATTCCACAGACTTCTGCATCACGTTCTTCATGACCAGAGCGATGTATTCCTGAAAGATCTTCTTTGCCTCCTCCACAGAACTCAGGTCATAATCCTGCCTGTCAAACTCTTCCTCCCCGCCCTCATGCCTTCTGGTATACCATGCTATCTGATAAACAGGCGGGAACGGCATGGGGACGCTGCTTTTTTCCTCTTCATCCTCCAGAAATCCCGCCCTTTCCTTCCCGTCGTGAATGGAACAGGGCGCCGCCTCCATCTGCAATAATAAATTCAGTTCAAACAGTTTATAAATTCCTTCTAATAGAAAGGCAGGGCAGTCCTCCTTCCCCAGTTCCTCCAAAATTTCCTTTGCCTGTTCCACGGTGATTTTCCCTGCATCCGCCCTTTTTTGCGCGCCGATGGCATAGCGGGCCAAAAGAGCCAAAAGCTTCCCAAAATCCTCCCCGCCCATAGCGGCAAGGACAGCAATCTTCTCCGTCTCAGCCTCTGCTTTACTGTCTTCATATCCCCGGCCATCCCATTCTGCTTTTAAATGATCTTTCGAATAATAGGGGGTCAAAAAAGCCGTAATCTGTACTTTTTCCTCAAAAAGAACCGGAGGCGTCCAGTCAAAGACGGAAGTATTTTTCTCCTTCGGCGTTCTGTCGGAAATTTTCCACGGCTTATCCTCTGCCTTCCCAAGCTGGAACGTATCCTTATATGTAAAGGAAAAGCTGAAGGAAATCTTAAATATCCATATTTTTACATAAGCGCTGACCCCAAAGGAGGCCTCAATGGCAAGGACCGTGGGCTCGCCGGATTCTAAGGAAGCCGCAATAGCAGCCCTTGCATGGATCCGAAACCCAGCCTGGATAATCAGGAAATTCACCTCTCCTGAAATCTCCCCTGCTATGATTGCCGTCCCGTTACAGCGATAGTACATTTCTGTTACCGCGCCGTCCCGGGAATGGAATTTCGCGAATACTCCCTCAAAGATCCCCGTCACTTCCAGCTGCGCCCGCAGTTTAAGGATCCCCAGGCAAAAAGATTTCCCCACCCCCACGGTAATGCCGATCCCAAGCTCGATCACCGGATCAAAATATCCGTTGGCAGTGACCGGGACATTGGATGAGGTATCTCCGTTGAGGTAACCAAAATAAAACCCTCCCCTTCCATAGAAAATCCCATAGGACAAGGCAAAGCACCCGGAAAAATCCCCTTCCTTCGGAAATCCAAAATTAATCTTGAAATTGCCGTTGGTATAGACCCACACCTCAATCGAAGGAAGGGTGACAGAAAGCATCCCAAATTCCATATGCCTGATGCAGTCAGGCAATCCCACATTCAGATAAAAAAGCCCGATATCTTCGGTTACCTTCCGATAATAGATGGTCAGGTCAAGACCCTTTAAAGGCACCACATCATTGTTGAGCACAACCGCCTGCATGCCATAGATCACAGGATCATAGAAAAGCAGGCTGACGTCCAGAAATTCCAGTACCGTAAACTGCGCCCCCACATACCATCCATACTCTTGGTTGTATTTATTTGACGGGACATCCCCTTCCTCGTTCACGTTCTTTCTGCATATGTCAAGGATCCCGGAAAGAGGCATATCCTCCGTCCGGCCAAGCCCCAGGTCAATATGGCGGCCGATCCCAAAATACTTCAGCTCGAATTTCTTCCTGCTGCTCTCCGCCACAGGGCCGGGAGCGGGACTATGCAGCGCATCCCAAAAGAACTGCCCTTCCCTGCCCGCCGTATAATCTCCAGAATCGTCCAGAGGAAGGATCGAATGGTAGCGGATCAGGATATTGAACCGTTCCTCCTTTTCATCCTTCCGGTTTTGATAAGTGAAACCCACCTCATCCACAGACAAGAGCAGCAGATCAATGTGAACCGGCAGCGTCACCTCAATATCTTTGGTGTCTACATGATAGACGATCTTTAATTTCGGGAAGCCGATCCTGTTCAAAATATCCCAGGGCTTCGGCAGTTTAAAATTCTCATTGGGCCGCAGCACGGTAAAAAGGGCATGGATCAGGGAGCCGATGGTAAAATTATGAAGGGCGACAGTCAGCGTTCCCCCTTTCTGCTCCTCCGCCGCCCCCTCAATCAAAAGATGCCCGGGCACTTCATACCGGGCCGTCACCAATATTTCATCAAACTGAAGAAGGAAACTGTACGATTTACCGGAATCCGCATGAAGATCTACCGTTACCTGAAATAAAAAATACTGGATCTGTACCTGCCCGGACAGCACAACCTCTGCTTTCTGATCCGGGGAACGCTTCGACACTTCCGCCGACACGGCGATTTCCATGGTTCCGCCAAACAAAGGAAATCTTGTGGAAACCGCGCACAGAACAGCATAAACGCCTGTATTGGAATAAAAAACATGGAAAGCCGACACCTCCAGGTCAAAAGTTGCTTCCCATCCCATGATCCGGTTGACAATATCCGTAAGGGATACCGCACCTTTTAAAAGGCCTGCCTCAAAGCTCCAGATCCCTTCCGTTTCTCCTGATTCATACGCCCCTGCCAAAAACAGCTCAAAGGATTCTGTATCCGTGAACCCCATCCTGAGAGTTCCCGATATCCCGATCCCCGTATTCTGCGGCGTATAATTGAGATAGCCCCTGATCTCTTTGAGAGTAACCTGAAATTCCCCAATCGAAAATGTAAGCACGCTCTGCGTATCCACCGCCAATTCCAGAGAAAATGTCTTGTCCTCCAGGCTTCCTTCCCCTTTAAAATGAGTGACCTTCAAAGAAGGGGCATTCTGACAGCCCTCCCGGGGCGGACGGGGCTGACCTGCAAGGAATCCGAATCCCGAGTTCCATTCCTTCAAATCCGTGTCCCTTTCTTCGATCTGCTCTCCTAATGGATGTGCAGTTTCCACAGACAGCATTTGGGAGGATTCGTAAATCTGTGTTAAAACAGGTATATTAAAAAAACTCCTCGACAGTGGAAACAACTTCAAAACATTCATACTACTCAGATCATACAGTGTGACTACCAGTTCAAAATCTTCTATATTTTTATTTCTGATATTATACTCCGTCAGATGCCCCTCTATGATCCATGAACACCCGGTGAAAACACCCATCCCCCAGGCATCCATTATAAAATAAATACTGTCCAGAACGTAACATGGTTCCGATTTATCCTCATCCCTGCAAAATCGAATACATAATTCCTGCCCTAACACTAAAATACTGGTACTGTCGATGTAAAGAGGACCGTCCTCTCCTCCATTTGTAAAAAGGTCGCAGAGTTTTTCCCTGATTTCCAGGAGCAAATCGTCCCAGCAAAAAGCATCCAGCAGCAAGCCAATCAATTCTTCGGCTCCCTCGCCGCAGAAAAATTCGAGATAAGCGCCCTCTAACCCCAATACATAGAACATTTTACATGGCCACAATCTATCCCTGCTTTTTAAATAGCAGCCCTTATACATGCACGACACATAAACAATATCCGACGGGTTCTCTGCTCTGTAGTTGCGCAGTTCCCCCTCGTCCACATAATGGGTCTGCAGCCTCAGATAGCCGGAACTTATCTCTAACTGTTTATTGTCAGCTCTATACAAGAAAGGGTTCCTGTATGGGAATTCTCTGCTCTCCATCACAAGTTTGACGTCTTTTTTCTCTCCGCCCGGTTTCTCCACCCACCCCTCCCATTGCAGCCAGGATTCAAAAGGATAGTCTTTCTCGTTCTGTCTGAGAATCTCACAGGCCCTCAGATCCACCCCGGCAAAAATACGACACCGATGTTGGGCAAATGCGCTGACCACTACTTGCTCCATCCTGATTCCCTTAAGTACAGAATCCCTGTAGTATGCCGTACTTCCGTCATTCCATGGCGTGAGGCCAGGTTCGCAGATGTTTTCAAGATAAATTTCTCCATACGCAAATTCAATGTACATAGCCAGAGAACCGTCCATCTCCATGGACAACTTTATCGCGCTGTCCCCTTCATCCTGAAACAGCTTTCCCAGGCCCTGTATCTGAATCTCAAATAACCCGTCTTTATCAAAAAAATCCTCCCAGTCCTCCTCGGATATATCTGGATCATTACAATCTATCACACATCGTGAGACCTGAATCACCAATTCATCACAGCCCAGACTTTCCAGTAAACCATTGAATTCATTAGCAAAGTCCGGATATTTATCCTTAACAAAAGTAAACCTTTCCCCATTATGATCCAATTCATCTACGATCTGATCAAACAATTCCTTTATATTCAACCTGCTCCCCCCTTCTCATTTACAATACATTATAAACGCAGTTGAGTACCCCCTGATCTATCTCACAGGCCAGATTCCCAAATACATGATGATTTTGGGGAAGCGTAGTGATTCTATGATCGGCAACCCCATTATACGAAGCAGACTCAGCCGATATGGTTTCCTGTATAGAATGGGAAGTATACGTCCGTTTTGTACAATCCTCTGTCTTCAGATCATAGTTCGGCTTATATCTTTTTTCCTTACAATAGGGATATCCACTTTTCATCTGCAGTTCAAAACCAAAGACGTGGTGTTTGTCTGCATTTTCCGTATGCCCTGCAAAAACTCCCAGAGAATTCAGATTCGGATGAAAATACCGTTTTGCATTGTAATGGGCGCTGGCATAGATGCAGGATGGCTGAACTGTATCAGCGAAATATCTCGTTTCAGAAAACTGATCCTCCAGTTTTATGTCTTTTTTTATTTTTTCCCCGTCGCAGGCGGTTCTTAACGCAGAATGGTGAGGCATAATCAGTATTTTTTTCTCCGCGTTCAAAAAGGTATATTTTGCCCTTTTTTGGGGATCCGCAAAGCGCCGGTTAATAAAACGGAACGTATCCGAAGTGGCGTCTCCCGGAAAGATGAGCGCATAATGTTTTCCGGCGCCCCTGTATTCCCCCACGGTCACGGAGGAATTGCTGTTAATAAATTCTGAAGCCCCCTTTACAGAAGGCGTGCTTCTATTTGCCAGCAGCTTTAAAGTGAACGATTCTCCTCTGATTTCCTTTTTGTAAATACTTTGATCACAGTCCAGATATCCGTCGTCCGCCGTGAATATCCTGATATCCCCGCAGACTCCCGTGACAGTCTTCGCGAGCTTTGCCACAAGGGGAGACACGTCGGTCTTCATCCTGCTCCCTTTCCTGAAAGGATGGATCCGATCGGAAATCCCCCTGTTCGTTCCCCCTATAATCGTGCTGTCTATCCTCAAAAGCCGTCCCTCTTCTATGAGCGTCGGAATCATATTAATATGGTCTTCATCCAGATGCGATAAGATCAGGAGATCCAGTTTTTTCGTATTTTTATCCAACACATCGGAAATAGCATCCAAGGAGAAACAGCGATTCGGCTCATCCTCATTTCCACGGGTTCCTCCCGCCGGACGTCCCTTTTTCCCTGCGGACCCAAAATCAATGAGGATCAACCCAGCCGCCCTCTGATCCCCCTTGTTTTCATAAATTTCAATCAGGTTAGCGGCCCCCTGCCCCACATACAGCGCGCTGCATTTAACATACATCCTTCTTCTCCTTTGCTTCATAAGCCCCATACCAGCCCAGCTTCTTTGGATTTTTTGCGTTTCCGAACACATAGATGTCATTGTTTCCGTCCGGGAACTGGTATCTCAGCAATTTCACAAAAAAGTTCCGAAAATACAGGTAAAATTCTCCCGTCTTTGCTGACTTTTTCAATTCCAGGCTGTCAAACCCCATAGACATCACGCCTTCTAACGGGATCAGCGACGACACCCCCGAAAATGCTCCAAGACTCGCCCCCAGATAGATTCCCGGCTCTTTTGTCTCCACCCTGCCGTCATACTGATTCTCTGATTTATAAGGCGTCCAGGCCGCTAACAATGACAATTTCAAGTCGCCTGCATTTGACAGAGATCCCAGGCCGCCCAGATCAATCTCCATCTTAGCGCAGGCAAATACCTCTCCGAGCCCTTCCTGACGGATCCCGTCGCAGTGAACGGCGGTATATCCCAGTTTTTCAGGCCCTTTCTTATCTTCCATCACGAAAAACTGTTTCCATGACAACGGGAACTGCTCTCCCAGCGAACCTTCCCGCGCCCTGCTGCGGTCCGTCATAAACTCCATGGAGGAGACGTCCACATGGAATGTATTGCCGCGGCATACCAGAAGAAGGTTTTTAAAATACAGGCCTGACTGCTCATCCCCATAACTGAAAAGGTCGCTTTCATACCGTCGGAACTTCATGTTTCCTGACAGGAAAAAACGGATCCTGTCGTCCTTATAGGAAGCCATCACGCCCACGCCTTCCACGCACAGGGTATCTATGGCAGACCCGTCGTTCCGGTAAATTTTTGGTTCGGACAATGCAAAATAATATTCGTTTAATCCCTCGTCTTCTTTCTTCTTTGTCATTCCCCCGCGGATGATCATATAATTTCCCGGTTCCGAATCCAACCCATACAAAGGAGAATTCAGGAAATACTGCATGCTGAGGGATAAACTGCATTGGAAATCGTCTACCGCGGAGTCCCTGATGGAGACCAGCAGCAGATCTAATTTGTAATAAAACTCACCCGGATCCTCCATAACAGGATGGAACGGGTCTTCATAGTAAATCACGCCTGACAGCGAAGAGGGAAGGATCTCCCCCGTCCTCCCCGCCGTCCGGCTGTCAAATATCAGATGGTGCGCCAGAAGGGGTGCGTTCACAGCCTTTGCCAGAAATCGGATCGCATCCGGAAGGGCGTCTCCGTTTACCTCCACGGAAAATGCGATGACCCCGCACCAGTCTTTGTCATCCAAAACCTCCCCCGCAGGGATAAAGGCGTCGGCCGCCTCTTTCTTCGCATCTATATCTTTTATGATCTTTTCTAATAAAGCCTGATTCTTCTGGACGAATTCTCCCTTCACCGGATAACTCCATTCATCAGGCGCCTTACTGAGTTCCCGGACAGACTTATGCTTTGTATACTTCATTAAAATCAGGGTTTTGTTATTTTCCCACAAGGCAGGGTTCAAATCAAAGACCCATCCGTCCGCCGACATCGGCTCTGTTTCTGTCATGACCGACGCATATTTTAAAAAATCCTGAGAATCCGAGATCAATAGAAATGCCTGAGGGCTTAACAAAGCCTGCCTGATACTGCCGCTTACATCGGACAGCCTGAATTTGTCCGCAATCTCAACGGTGAGAAAGGACATGGCTCCCGGATAGAAAGACGCGAGAATGCCTTTTTCGGTAATGGCCGTAACCGCATCGGCTATTGCCGTCTCATTTTCCGCCGCCCCGCCTATGATCCGGTTGCGTAAATGGGACAGTTTCACCGTGTCCATGGCGATCAGTTTTTCAACAGACTTTTGCGGAATTTCCTGAATCCCCACCGGAAGCGCCGGGAAACATGTCTGAGCGTCCACCCTTTTAAAAGGCACTTCCTGATAAGAGAGCACGGCCTGCCCCTTCCCGATCTCCCCGAAAAAAGACGACGCCTCCCCCTGGGAATAATATACGCCCGACGAGACAGACAGGTACGGCGCGGTTCCGTTTAACATCTCATCCTCCCCGCTGACAGGAAAATATGCCTCTTGACCGGATTGAAAATACAGGTACGCCCCTTTTTCAAATTTCACATATTCCAGGCCGCTGACCCCCAGCAGCAGCGCGGCAGCGTCGCCCTCGATCTGCGCTTTCCCCTCCGGCGACAGATATCGGACATACCACTGATTTGACCGGTAAATCCTTTCTTTCTCAAACACAAGGGACAGTTCCCCCGGCTCAGCCTTAAGAATGAGGTTTTCTCCACAATACGAAGGAAAAAAACTCCCATAGCGGCCGGAGGGCAGAAGGAAACGGCTGCGCCTGGAATGATCCGGATCTGCCGCGTCGATTACCGCCTCCAGCAAAAGCGGGGAAAACAACGGGTAAAAGGGCATACAGGACAAAGTATCCACATAATTTCCATGTTCCGGCGATTCCCTCTCCATAGAAAAGCGGATCCCTGCCCCCAACTGATGAAACCCTTCCGAAAGCTCCATGCCAAAGGAAAAACAGCCTGCCGTATCCCCTTCCATGAGCAGGGAAAGCGCCGTATTACGGCTGCTGGATATCCCTTCCGTCAAAAACTCCATTGCATACCCTCTGGAGCCCTTTTCCCAGACAATCCTCTCCTCTCCGGCTTTTCCTTCCGCTAAAGCACAAGTCCCCGGCGGAATAGAAAGCAGATATCCTCTTAAGGGAAAGCGCGTTCCTTTTTTCAGGGCATATATGGAGTCTTCCTTTTTCCGGAATTCCATCACCTTCCAATTCTGGAAGAAATAGCTCTCCTGTTTTGCAAACGCAAGGCAGCCGTCCGTCCCATCCCCGATTTCCGCCCAAAGGCCTTCCGCCGCCTCCAGCAACTTCCGCCGCTTCGTTTCTTCCTCCCCGGCCTTTACAGGCCATCCGCAGAAAAGAAGCAGAAAGCGTCCCCTTGCAAAACACTGGGAAAGGGACGACGGACAGCCCTCTCTGGTATATAGGAAAATATGTTCCTTTCTCGATTCATGGCAATATAAATTGCTGATCCCCGTACTCTCAAACCGACACATATGCCCTCCCGTCTTTTCAGAGCGTGGAAATGAATTTCCACCTCCGCATTATGCCCATTCGATTTCATCCCCCATGTATAAGGGGATATCCGCCATCCATTTCTGCCCTTTTGCAGCAAAGCAGTAGATCCGCTTCCCTTTTCTTCGGATCCTGACCCTTCTGCCGAAAATCCCGGCAAGGTCTCCCGGCGTCGTGAAAATGGGAAGCCTTTTTTCCTCTCCCTGATACATGACCGTCATGCAGGGCGTCACCTGCGTCCTCCCCCGAAAACAGGCCACCGGGGAATCCGCCATGGATATACCTGTGTCCATATAGTTCTTCCATGCGGCTTCCATGGACTGCCTGGTGGACGACGCCATCAGGCTGACGTTATAGCAGACTTCCGAATGCCCCTTCCCGGACAGTTCCGGAAATTCGTCCGGATAAGAAAGGCGGAGATACTCCCGTCTCATTCCCTGAAACTGCAGATCCAAAAATCCTGCCGCGCCTGGCGCGGACAAAACCCCGCTGCCTGCCGGCTGGGCCATATCCGGCACATATCTCCCCTGGGAAAGCCTGCCCGCGAAAGGATCCAGACACAGCTTCCCATCTCTTAAGATTACCGCGGCTTCCTGACAGAACGTCCCCGTATACCCATTTTCATAATGGGACACCGCGTCATCCCCTACATACTGATACATACTGTACTCTGCCCTCAGCACAACTCCCGGGAAAAGCTCCATCCTGTTATCCCCGAAATGATAATTGTAATAGGCGAACTCTTTCAGGGACTGGGGGAGGTAGTCTCCGATCAGGTTCTGGATCTCCCTCTGCCCCTCCCCGGCCACCTTCTGCTTTTCCATATCGAGGAGAAAGCCGTCATACGCATCCCGCACCTTTTTACGTTCTTCGCCTTCTGTAAAATCCCACACTTTTTTATCTAATTTTAAAACAGGGGATTTCCCGCCCTCTTTTTCCTGATAGGCCAGACTAAAATACTCTCCTGTGATCTCCGCCTCAAATGTGATTTCCTCTGGCAGGGGAATCTGTATATCCTGATCTTTGGCAAGCTTCGGCGTGTCCGACATACAGATACAGGGATACTCTTCCCCAAAAAGGTAATAGGCAGGCTGCAGGACCGGGATCAAACCGGAATAATAGCCTGTCAGTTTCCCCCACTTATATGCCGCCTGAAGAGTGGGCACAAGATCCACCGTCAGCAGATCCATGCCGCGGCCTTTCTCATAAGGCGCCGTACTCTCCCTGTCCCCGGTGAGAATCTGATACTGATAGACCCCCTCCCGTCTTCCGTCCATCCGCAAAAGCGCCTTCTCCTGTGAAACATATTCTATGTCCAGACATGCCGGCGTATCACATACGAGGGACTGCATATGGCTCTCACCGGATCGCACGATTCCTGTTTCCAGAAAAAACTTTAACCCTATATCCCCGGCAGCAGCCAGTTCCTCTTTTTTTATGGTAAAATGGTATGTCCCTTCCACCTGCTCCGCCGTTTCGGACTGCCAGAATAATTCTCCGCCCCAATAAAGGGAAATCCCGCCTTTTGCCCCTGCCCATATCCCGCTTCCTTCACAGGCAAGGGCAAGGCAGATGCCGTCACGCCCGGCCGCCTCGGCCAAATGAATCTCCGGGATCTCTGGCCGTTCCATAGTGACCTGCACTGCCGGTATATTCTCAAAACACTGGTAAACCTCTACCTGATCGTTGATACTGACTGCCCCCAAGTATAAATGAAATTCCTTTAATCCGCTCAATCCCATACTGCGCAGGTCAATCCCGCTCTCATAGGGTTTAAACTCCGCCACCCTTTCTATACCCTCTTTTGTATTCCTGATCCTTACCCTGACCCGGTCAGTGACCTGTCCCGGAAAAGCATATGCCAGTGTCAGCGTATGCTCTCCTGTCAGATACACTTTATGAAGTTCCACCGCAATATCCGAAAATACCGGCACTTTTACCTCTGCTTCCTTATTTCTGGAGGGACGCACGCCGATTCGGTACTGGACTTTGGGATCTACCCCATGGCTAAGCTCACAGAATGTACCATATGTGGTAACCGGATCCGATACCGCAGTATCATTTTGATCATACAGTGTGACGGTATACTCTTCCCCCGGATACGTGGGGTCCCAGGATACCATGTAAGTACCTGTCCCTTCGTTGATCAGGCACTGCACTTCTCTGATCTTGGGAGGAAGCGCCGGGCTGTCCACCGGTTCATCCAGCCATGTATTCTCTAATCCTGCCATAGAATCTCTTCCTCCCCGCATACGTGGAAATATTTTTTCGCGCTGTTCACATCCTTCTCCCAGGATCCTGGAAGGCCATGCTCTCTTTTCAGCTGTTCCATCCGGTCTTTCATCACCTTAGCCTGCAAACGGTTATCACCTACCAGAAGCCCTTCTGCGTAAAATACAGCCTCCTTTGGATCCGGCAGGGTCTGGTCCTTGTTCTCAAGAACGAGATTGTACACTGTATTGTCATTCACTGCCACTAAATCCACTGCGCAGATTGGATCGTATCCTCCGTCTTCCGACGCGATCTTCTCCTCAAAAACAGACGCTTGGTCCTCACCTGTACGGAATGTAAGCTCCTCGATCGTTTTCACTCCCTGATCCGTCACGATGGGATGCTCTGTCGTAAGATATAATTCCTTTTTTCTCTCCTCTTCCGGCCGGCCTGCGGTGATCCTGCACATCGCTCTGAGTTCTTTCCCTGTCACAAGCTCTCTCACCACAAGGCTTCCGTCTTTGGTCTTTACTTCCTGCCCGGCCTTCATATCCTGAATCATGCATAGAGTCCCGTCAGCCATGGTGACTCTGGTGTCTTTGTAAAGGCATCCCCAATAAACCTGCAGCACGCTCATCTTTTTGTCGCTTCCCGGCAGGCGATTGCCGCTGTAGACCGTCATAGCATATCTTCTGGCGGAATTCTTCACATAAAACTCTACTGTAAGGTCATAATCCACCTGAAAAATCTGGTTCCACGGCATCGGGTTTTTATCCACCCATTTCACATTTTTAAAATCCCACTGGAATCCTGGCATCCCGGTCTTTGGATCTTTATACATCGTGAAAAACTTTGCAAAATCCGTTTTTTCTGTATTATGAAAATAGACCACCCCTCCGCCGTCCTTACGGACGATCATCAGGCAGGATGCGGAACCGGGTTCCTCCGTAGTAACCGCGCGGTCAAACGCCATACCCTTATCCCTGAACACCGCATTCCCCTTGCTTGGAATATAGAAACCGTTGTCTATGAACTGCAGCAGATAATCATATTCGTCCTGCCCTGAGGGCGTCCGGTTATAACACACAATGACCGGATCGTTCTCCCCCTGAGGCTTCTTCCTCCGCCATGACGGATGTTCCACCTGAACCGAAGCAATGGGGCTGTCCGCTACATCCCCCAGATCATACGCCCGCTCCTCCGTCCTGCTCTCCCCGGCTTCCGTCACCAAATGTGCCGTAAGGTGGACTCCGCAATCTTTGTCCTTAAGAACTGCCTTTGACACCTCTTCCTCGGCATATGCCACCCTGCCTGGCGCAAATGTAAAATACGGCTCTCCCTGAAATAATAACCCGCAGGCCTCCTGGTTCTCCCCAATCTCATATACATCGATTGTCAGTGTTAGCTGCCGCACGAAATCCACCACTACGGCTTCCGCGTCAAATTTTATCTTGTCTCCTTCATCTGTCACTGCTGTTAAAAATATCCCGTCGACAAACCCCTGCTGATTTGCAGCCGCTCTTTGCCCGCATCCCGTTGCCGTATTTGACAATGCCTCCGCCGTGTTGGGGAAAAGCGCCTCCGGTAATCCGCCAAACAAATCCTTAATATAAAGAGTTTCTTCTTCCTTTGCCCTCTGCACGTGGCCGCTTCTTGAGGACGCCTTTCGGACCGCACGGATCCGATTGAGCTTCCTTTGTTCCTGAGCCGCGTCTGAACCTTTCTTTGTCCCATTTTCCAATAAATACATGTTTTTCCTCTCCTCCTTCAATCCTGCCCGAAAGGCCTCCCGCGACATATCGCCTTCGGACATGCGGACTTTGTCCGATCATGAACACATAATTTCGACATTTTTCTTTTATTATAAAATTGTATATCAGACAAGTCAATACGGTCAGATTACAAATCGTGTAACTTTACATGGGGGACGATGAGTAAACTGTCCACTTAATCTCTGAACCTACTCTATCAAAAGAAACTTTATGCATCCGAATGAATGTTAAAGGCATGGCTACTCTCTGATTTTCTTGAAGAAAAGCAGTGAACCCTTCTTTTGAATGGATTCACTGCTTTTCTAATTAGTTTTATCAAGTTATTGTATCTGTGCCAATACTGGCTTCTTTTTTACAATCATAGTTTTAACTTCTTCAACGCTTTTTTCTGCCGCATCTGCTATCTGCTCTATTGTATAACCTTTTTCATACAATTTAAATATGATTTTTGCTTTTCCCTTAGCTTCGCCCTTCTCCAATATTCCCTGACTCAGATTACACAGGGCACTCACATCCTCTCTTATTCTATCATCATAATTTGTGAGACTCCATCTTTCATTCTTACATAAAAGATAATGTCAAACCGGATAAGCCCCTCATTAATCTCTGCATTCTCTATATTTAGCCCAACAATTCGCTGTCCATTTTTCTCTGTTGCCATATTAGTGAGTCCCGGTTCTACCGGAACCACGCTGATAAACGGATCTCCTTCCATATATGACACAACATCTCTTGGAAATCAAAAAAGCCTCAGAAATCTTGAATTTCCGGGCTTTTTTAAGAGGCGCAGACCGGATTTGAACCGGTGAATCAGGGTGTTGCAGACCCACGCCTTACCACTTGGCTACTGCGCCTTAATTATACTATATTCTATAAATAGGAACTATATGACTCCGACGGGAATCGAACCCGTGTTACCGCCGTGAAAGGGCGATGTCTTAA
>CATKXE010000045.1 GCA_949840465.1 uncultured Lachnospiraceae bacterium
AAACTCCGCTTTGGAGAACCTGGGCTTAGGATATTTATTCCAGAGGCAAATAAAAACTACTCCCGTTACTACACAGGCTGGAAAATGGGTTACGGTTACACTAAGAGGATTTAGCGTGCCAGAAGGATATGACATATTTTCTGTATACTTCCAAGCCACAGTCAGCGCTGTTAGTATTTTACTGGTAGATCAGGATCAGAGCCTTGTTCAGTTTCGTATTTATGCGGATGCACAGTACAATACAACTATAACTGTAAATAGAATATTTGTAAAAAATAATCTTATAGAAGATTTTTGATTTATGTTGCATTAACCTGTTCTTGGATACGCACGGGAATTAACAGGGAAAATTTATCATCCTGGTCATTGTTAAAATATGCAAAAAATATAGGCAGCCCATACTTTTCCTGGGCATTAATTTCCATATAGGACATACGTGGCGTAAGTATAATGCCGCTATAGTTTTTGTCGTTAGTTTTGGACAGGATAACCTGATATGCGCCTGTTATAAGAACCTGATTAATACCGCTACTGTATGTCCCTATTTTACTATGCATCGTATCCAATGTGTCAAGCATTCCGTCATATCCGCTAATGTTGGCTGTGTTAATTGCATCCTTATAAGATTTTGTACTGTATTTTAGTACATGCACATATGCCCCATCCGGTAATTTCAAGTCCAAAGCGGAGTTTTGTACATCAAGGACGTCCTGTATAGCCTTCAACTGCCTTGCATCTGCCAAAAAACCAGGTTCCGTTGTCGTCCGGTTGTTTGCTATCCCCGCGAATGCCGCGGCTCCCAGATTCCCCCATGCCCCTTTGCCCAACAGAACCGCTTCCTGCATCCCCTTACCTGGAGCCGGAACAAGCCCAGATTTTCCTGATGCGGATGAAGAGGCCCCCTGCATGACCCAATCAAGTTCTCCGCTCTGATCCGTTCCCAGGATATTGGAAAGGGAGTCTATCATGGATATCTGGCCAGAGATTTCCTTTTTCAGATTTTCTATTTCCTCCATAGGACTTGTCTTCTGCCAATATTCTGGATTCCATTCTCCCGCCGTGTCCTGTATACACTTATATAAAATACCCTCGTGAATACAATATTCCCCGGCATGATACTGAATCTGATCACTGTATTGGCCTGCAGCCCCATTCTGCTTCAGGCGCTCGACATCCTGCCTGATAGACATTACATCTTCCGCCAGCGCCGCCGCGCCTGCTGTCTGGATATAGACTTCGGAACTGTTATTGACCGTAGCAAAGTATTCCTGTGTGATCTGGGCCGGATTATATCCATTATAGGGCGGCATAAAATCACCGTTATCTCCGGCCGTAACCGCTATACTGTAAAGGACTTCTGTGTCGGGTTCTCCATCTTTTTCCTTGGCGAACAGTCCCATCTCATTAATAAAATATCCGGCATTTACTAACGTCTTCCCGGTAACCGGATCAAGATTTGTGATCAGCGCTGTCACTTTCACACTGTAATCACTATAGACCTCCAGATCAGATATGGGATAACTGTTTTGGGATGCTTTCAGATCCGTCTGTATCTGCAAGGCAGACAGAGTCTTTTCATCTTCTGTATAGTCCCCATTTCCAACAGCGATCCTTGTAAATTCTATTTTTAATTCTCCAGCCTGCGCCCTCGTAAGGAGCCGTGCGCCGCTGTTTGTAATCACCGCATTATTAAAAGGTTGTGGCATTTTATTTTTCCTCCTGTTTCATGGTATTGATAATTGGCGATGGATGTATTTGGGATGCTTCCCCCACTCCGGCAAATGCTCTGGCAGCCGTCCCTCTTTCCTCTTGAAATCCATCTGTGATTGCAGCCGGATGATTTTGCTGTATTTCCGCGGCTCCTGAATATATCATCTGCGATGAATCCCTTGCCACGCTGTATCCAGCAATGACAGCAGCCGGGCGATAGCAGGGTAATACCGCCGCGCCTGTGAAAACCTCGCAGTATGCAGTCCTGTGGATCTCAATCATACGGAGATGTGACCTGGTATTTTTTACACGTTCCAACATAGATGTAAAAAAGTCGCTCATTTCAGGAGTGAGCAATGCGTTCGTTTTTACTTTGAAATGATATGGCTTGTCTCCATAATCAAACCATTCCACGACTTCTCCATCGCCAAATACAGTCGCGATCAACTCACTGACCGCCCTTGGCGTCCCTGCTGTCAAATGCCACAGCAATGTCCGCTTAATGATATTCCGTTTGGTGTCTGTGTCCATATCTTCCCTGTAGTATGGGGTGCGGAGCTCCACAGCCAGAACATCCAGTATCTTCTCTGGAAGGCTGTCTATCACGGCCTGAGTGCGGGTCTCGTTCGCCCGGTCTATCACCAGTTGGATGCCTTTTTTCAAGGCATAGCTGATACACTGCTGCTGCGTCTGCGCTGCCATCTGACCAGGGAGGATATCCGCCAGTTCCCCGTTATATAACTCAATCATCCTCCACCCCTCCATATGTGACCGCCACGCTTCCCACCCTTGCTACTGTAGTCGGCGGCACAACGGTAAATTCGGGCAGCGCAACTACAGCCCTCTTTGCCCCTGCATCCACGACCCTACGGATCAACTCAGACGGGTTGATATCCAACCCGATTGTATATGTCTGCCATTGATTATATTTTTCAATCGCTTCTGCTACCGCACTTTGGATCGCCACCGCTTTTGCCGCGTCCGATCTGGCTATGTAATAAGTCATGGCCAGATCGTAAGAAACCGTCTCCGGCACAAGCACTTTCACATGATCCGTAAGGGGCCGGATGGTATCATCATTCAAATGTTCCAGGATGCCATCCAACAATGCGCTTGACGGCAGAGAGCCGTCTTTGAGCAGCACCCGGACTTCCACTTCCCCCGGAACCGGGCTTGTGACCTTTACAGAGCCTATGGATGCACCATACGATTTTGTATGCTGCACATAGGCGTCCGTAGGGCCTGCGGTAGAATAAGAAGCGGGGGCCAGAAATACACGCTCAGCAAGGCTCTCATCATCCTCTATGTCCGATCCGCCGCGGCTGTCCTCAATATTGACCGCCTTTGCCACATAAGGGATCGGGTCTACCAATATATTGATGCTTCCTGCAGCGAGGCCGCTGCCAACTGCCCCTGCAGACTGGCAGATACAAGGCACATCTACATATTCCCCGCCTATGGGGATTTCCGCATATTCCGTTGTTTCAAAGTAAATGTTATCCCCATCTGTCACTTTCGTCCTCAGCGGGATCCCGACGACTGCCGGCTGCACCGCGGAAAGCGTGAACCGCACCGTAACCTCTGCCGCCTGCGCAGGCAGCCTTGTGACTCCCTTATAAGCAGCAATATGATCCAGGAATCCTCCATAGCTGTATTTCAACAAATCCTGCTTTCCGGCACGGTCTACAAATAAAAGGGCCTGATACAGCATCACAGAGCATGCATACAACGTAAACGTGACCGGATCCGCCCTTTTCAGGCTGATTTTCTTTTTTGTGATCTGCTGATGGCGCTCCTCATAACTCCTTACCAGCAATGCCTGGACGTCGTCCAAAGTTATATTGTCTATAAAGCTGACGTCTGGAAGGTTTTCAATTTCTGCTATCATAGCCATTCCTCCATTCCACATAAATCTGCATTTTGGCCGTACCGTTCATATCCGGTTCCGCATATACCCCTGCAATGCTGATCTCCGGGATAAACTCATCCACCTTTTCTTCCAGTTCTATGGCAAACCGGTTCACAGCATCCGGGGACAGCACATCTATAAACTCATCACTCAGCCCGAATCTTCTGCTTCCGGGGATGGTACGCTCCGTCGAAATGATCAGCGAGCGAAGCTGTGAGTGTATACGCGCAATCTCTTTGCCGCCGTCAATCCCTATAATCTCTATCTTATTTGACTGTTCCATATGCCATCTCCTTATGTGTACTCAGAAAAGTTCAGGCTCAGCGTCGCACGGGCAAGCTCTCCCTTATTCCAAATTTCATCCCATGTTTCGCTTATAGATTCAAGATACATCTTATGGCTCCCCACCTTTTTCCCGCCCACAAACAGATAAGCGGCCGTTCCGTTTTCACACGCCCTTTCTAATGCCTGGATCGTGCTTCTCGGCCTGACACCGTGCGAAGCCGCTACAACCACCTCCATGGCCACACTGGATGCATCCGGCCCTTGAAACTCTGTCTTCGGTTTCCGGTTTAAGACAGCGTGCTTTGCCCACCGTCCAGACACACTTCGCTGAAATCCCCTGAATGTCAGCTGCTTATCCGCATTGACCGAAAATCTTATATCCTTTCCCCAGTTTCCTATTTCTGCCATAAAGTATATCCCCTTACTTTAACTGTATTTGTGACAGCCTGATCTCCCCGGCATTCCTATCCTTCAAAATCATGTCGCTGCCGTTGTATTCAATATAGGCTTCACCATAAGACTGCCCCAGCTCCTTGCGGAATATGCTCCCCCCTGCATTTGGCGGGACATTCCGCAGATTCCAGATCCTGCCCATTACGATGCCTGCCGTCTGCCCGTTGGACAGGTGGAGCACAAGCACTTCCTGCCCGATGCCCGGCATCTTATATTCATCGGTAAATGAAAATACCGCAAGGTCAACCGTAGTGGAATCATCCAACTCCGGATATGTCACGCTGACCATGCCGCTTTCCGGGTTCACAGACGACACACGTCCAATCCGGATCAATCTTTCTGCCATAGTTCCTCCTAACTAAACGTTCCTTCATCTACCCATCCATACACATTGGATGTATTGTCCGTATGTACCAAATGCCATGGATGCGCCCCTCCATTTCCGGCACAGTCCGGGGTAAGCGTAATCTTTGCAGGGCCGGCAGCCGCATGATTTCCGGCTGCGTTAGAGTGGGAAGACAGATAATGTGTCCCGCCGTTAAACTGCACGATATCCCCGGCCTTATATGTTTTCGAACTTCCACCTGCAGAAACCGAAGATGCCGCCCGTGGTGCATATGCAATCCGTGCCTGGCATTTATGCATTTCCAGAGTTTGCCTGGTTCCAGAATCGCTAAGTTCTATCATAGATTTATCCACAAAATATTTTCCGCCTGCCTTTCCCATTCCAACCAGTTTCACCGTTACGCCTGCGCATATCCTTGGATTTGCCCATATTTCCCCGGAAATCGTTGTAGCCGACTCATTCGATTTATTCACTTGTGCCGCTGCCTTATAGTAAGCGTCCGATACACTGTCCGCAGTTTCATTGATCTTCAATACTCTGCTTCCGTCTGCATCCTCCGCTTTCAGCCCGATATAAACGCTGATTTCCTCACTATCCTCAGAAGATTTATAGGATATCCTGGCTCCAGTATATGTACCCTCGAGCGAATCCTCAAATTCCCAGTTATCCTCTACAAATGATTCCCTGCTAAGTGTTGCTGTAGATTTCTTTTTCTCCATCTCTGTCTGGTCATAAATAACAATAGATCGATTATAAACCTTCAGCTTTAAACCGTATTTATCACAGATTTCAACCAAAAAGTCACTGTCTGTTTTCTGGGACTGCTCTATGGATCTTATTGAAATCTCAGGCCCGTAGTATCTCAGTGCCAGACTATGCTTTCTTGCTATTTCTTTTACAATCCCTTTTACCGTAACCTCTTTCCAGACTTTCGTCCACTCACGGGTTTTAAATGAGCCGTCTTCTGGAACAGAAAGGCATTGCATCTTTACTTCCAACGGCCCTCCTGAAAATCCTACATTGTCCAGTACAAAAGAACCGCATTCCAGTTTTTCGTCCACGCCTTCCCGCTCCCAGTTTTGGAACAGGAGCGAACCGCTTACCCGGTCACCCTTTTGAGGATACTTCCTTCCCAGCCAGTCCATCCCTATATTCTGGAGCGTAATATCCAACTGATCGCTTTCTCCCGAAGCCGGATCCGTATAGGACACGTTTTTAAGATATCCCTTCAGATCTGCTGTTACACTTTTCCCATTGAAATAAAAATCTGCCGATGCTTTTCTGGGTTCACTCATTGCCTGGCTCCTCCACTGGTGAATAATAGCTATCCCCTTTACCGCCTGTACGCCAGAACGGCCTGTCTTCGTCCGTCTCCTCCGGCAGATCCGGCACAAGAACCTTTGTGCCGGATGAAAATACCAGAGTGTCCAGGAGCGGCCAGTTTGCTTCCAAAAGATAACGCATATATTTTTCGTCGCCATAAAGGTCATAGGCCATCAAGTCCCATGTGTCCCCCTGCTTTGTGATATATGTGGATGCCATCCCTGCCGCCTCCCTTATGCAAATGCAATACGTGCATGCTGCTTTTGCCATTTCCGCATCATCTTGTCAAATTCCGCCATGCTGATTTTTTCCGCTTCTACCACATCATCCTTGCTGATCCCATCCCCCAGATTGAAGGTCGGGTTATAGATAAATGTGGGCGACGCCCCTGTATTCTGCGGGCCTGCCTCAGCGTTCCTACGGCCAGTCCCGGAAAGGCTGTCAATGGTCTCTCCGATGATGGAGCTCCTTGCCGGAGCCTCTGGCGTGAAAATATCCAGATTTCTATTCACATCCTGAACCGGCTGCGCCAGAGCCGCATTCGCCGCGCCCTGCACTCTTCCAGACATATTTTCCATGCCGACAGCCATGCCCTCTCCGGTATACTGCCCTGACTGGATCATCAGCCTTGACGGTGAATGGATCTGCAATGCATTGTTGACCGCATCCGCCGCGCTCTGGGCGATACTCTGCGCCGCCGCTTCGACCGCTCCCCGCATGCTGTTGATGCCGTTTACAAGGCCCTGCATCATGTTCATTCCTGAGCTGTAAAGGTCTACCCCGGCAAATGCAGCCTGAATACCAACCGACGTTGCGTAGCAGATTGCGATGCACTGCGAACCTCCTGCCTGAAATGCTGCCACCATTGATGTAATGCCATTTCTCGTGACAGCCATGATCATCACCATTCCCTGACTGGTGGCAGCTGTCGCACGGCTCATTCCAGTTTGAACATTTGTACCAACCTGAACCATGCCTACCATCACAGCCTGCGACACCTGTTCCATCCCAGTGCTGACCAATGCTGCCATCTGCGCCATTCCGCCTGTCATTGTAAGAACAGCGGACATAGAGCCTGATAACGTAGTAAATGCTGACGCAACTGTTGTTACAGATGCGGCCATCGCAGATAGTGATACGCCGGATGCCATAAGCGCCGTTGCTAATGCCATGGAAGCCGACGCTGCGGTTGAGGCTGGAGCCGCAAAAGATGCCAATGCTGATGCGGCCGGAGATACAGACGCCCCAATCCTTGAAAACGCCGTAGCCATCCTTTGTGTCGCTGATCCGATTGTTGCAGACGATGCTTTGAATTGATTGATTGCCGATGCAGCCGCCTTTAACCCCGTATTCACCAAAAGGATTGCCGCGCTAACAGCCATTATGGAAACAGCAGTGCCCGCAAGCCCTGCCGCCAATGCCGCGGCAGCTACCCCCGCAGCCGCAGCGGCCGCAGAAAACGGCACCAACGATGCGGTAAGCGGAACGAATGCCGCCGCCAGTTTCGCCATGCTGGACACCATGCCCGACGAAGAGCTTTTCAAGGCTTTGATCCCCGCTGCTGCCACCGTTGCACTCGACGCGATAACTGCGATTGCTGCCGATATGGCGACCATCTCCACTGCAAGCGGAGCGAATGCCACATCTGCCGCCACCGCAGCCACGGCCAGTGCCGTGAGCCCCACTGCACCTGCGGCTGCTCCCACTCCTGTCAATGCCGCTCCTGCCGCAAATACTACCATTGCCGCGCCGAGGGCAATCATTGCCGCCGCGCCACTGGCCCCACTGGCCGCGATCTGCGGAAGGACTGCCGCCATGATCGCCAGTGCCGCCGCACCGACAACTGCCGCTGCGTTCACCACGAGCATTCCGGCACCGACTACCATCAGCGCCGCACCAAAGGCCGCCAATGCCCCTGCGCCCGCTAAGAGCAACGGCGCAAGCATCCCGGCTACGGCTCCGAATGCGAGGATCCCGGCCGCAAGCAAAGCCATAGCTATCTGTGCAGGCGCGCCTGCCGCCGCAAGCTGTATTGCCGCCTGTGCCATGATCAGCATCCCGGCTCCCGCCAGAAGAACGCCCGCGCCAAATGCGACAAGCCCTACTGCTGCCGTAGTCAGCATTGGCCCCAGTAAGGCCGCGACTGCCATAAATCCTGCCATTCCAACGGCCATCCCTGCCAGAACCGCCACTGCCATGCCTCCCTGTTGCGCCACCTGGACTGCGGCAAATGCCATCAATGACATTCCTGCCGCCGCCATCAATACTGCCGCGCCAAATGCAAGAAGCCCTGGAGCCGCCGTCGCTAACTTCTTGCCTAACGACTGTGCGATCATCATCAGGCCGATCATTCCGCCCTCCATGGCCACAAGCCCGGCTAAAGCCAACGGCCCGGCAGAAGCAATCTGCGTAGCCGCCAAAGCCATAAGCGACATTCCTGCCGAAATCATAAGCACAGCGCCCCCAAATGCAAGAAGTCCTGTGGATGCGTTTTTCAATTTTGCGCCAAATGATTGGGCGATCGCCAGTAATGCAATCATCCCGCCCATCATGGCCGCCATTCCAACTGCCGCTCCCGGGCCTGCTTCTGCAATCTGAGTTGCTGCATTTGCCAACAGCCATATTCCGCCTGCGGCCATAGCAAATCCAGCTCCCGCCCCAAGGATATTTTTCGCCGCTGCCGACATGGCGTTGGATGCCGTGCCCATGCCTCTTTTGACTCCAGACGCCGCGTTTCCGATCCCTGTCAGTGATTTGACGAACCCTGACACACTTCCTGCAATTCCGCTTATGGATTTAAATGCCATAAACCCTGCCGCTACTGCGGGAATGAGCGCAAGCACCTTTTCAAACGGCTTCACGCTATCATTCCCAAGGAAATTCACATACTCCTTAAATGCTGATTTCGCTGCATCCATAAGATAGGCGACGGCTTCTTTTGCTGCCGCTCCAATTTCCGGGAGATTGCTTACGATTCCCTTGGCAAACTGCACCGCCAGTTCTGCCCCGACTACGATCAGCCTTGGCGTCAGGCGGATAAGCGCATTGATTCCAGACGTTGCCAACTGTGCGCAGGACGAACCGATTGCTTCCGAATTATTTTCTATGCCGCTGATGAATGAATCTGTCAATGTCTCAGCCATCTTTACAAATTCAGGCGCTTCTTCAGCCATCCTTGTCAACCCGTCTGCCATAATATTGCCGAGCGCTTCCGCCGCGCCTGCAAATCCTCCGCTTTCCAAAGCATCTGATAACTGATAGATAGACTGCGTCCCATATTTCGCAAGATCACGGAATGGCATATTGAGATGTTTATAAATTCGGATTCCGGCATCCTGAGCCGCTGATGACAGCGTAGCAAGGTCGCCTTCCAGGTTATCCATCTTGGTTTTCGCCATCTGTTCCATTGCGCCGTTGCAGTTTTCCAACTTTTTCGTTATGGAATCCCACTCCTGCACTCCTTCTGCAGTAGTGTCATTGAGCCCGGCCATAAGTTTTTTCAGGTCGTCTACATGCGTTTTTCCTCCCAGGGCCGCAAAAGCAGCCTCTCTCTGTGCATCCGTCATTCCCTTGGTTGCTTCATTTACGCTGTTCAAGGTTTCTTTCAGCCCAATAAACCTTCCCTCAGAATCAAATGCAGATATCCCAAGCTGCTGCATCATTTCCCCTGCCTGCCCGGCTCCTGTGGTCAGGTTCGCCATAATAGCATTTAAAGCCGTCCCGGCTTCTGAGCCTTTTAAGCCGCGGTTCGCCATGACGCCGAGCGCAGTCGCTGACTCCGTAATTGGAATATTTAGGCTTTTCATTGTGCCGCCGACGCCCAGATATGCCTCCATCAGCTGCTCAGCGCTCTGGTTCGTGCTGTTCTGTGCTTTCGCAACGACATCAAGATAATTTGGAAGCTGATTCACGCCGATTCCAAGAGCGGCCATCGTATCTGTCACCATGTCCGAAGTCCTGGCAAGATCCAATCCCGTCGCCTCCGATGCACGAAGGACAGAAGGCAGAGCAGATATAGATGTGTTCACATCCCACCCTGCAAGGGACATATATTCCAAGGCTTTCGCGGATTCTGAAGCTGTTTTGGAAGTCGTCCGCCCCATTTCCATTGCGGCTGCTTCCATCTTTGCATACTGCTCTGGCGTTGCCGCTGCGGTCGCCGCCGCCGATGACATTGCAGATTCAAATTCTTTTCCGGTTTTTACACTGTACGCCCCGACAGCCCCAATGGCTGCGCCTGCTGCCGTAACAGCAGCGGCAGTTGCCTTCACTGCCGTTGAACCTACCTTTCCGGCGAGTCCAAGCCCTGATAATCCGCTCTGAGCTCCTTTCAGTGCCGCATTAAAGCTACTCTCTAACTGCCCTGCAATTTTGATTGCAACTTTATAGTCACTCATTTTTTTCTCTCTTTCATGTCATCCTGTATTTCCTTCATGACTTCGCATACATCAAGGAGTTCAAAGATTGACATATGTAAAAAACTCCCGAAACTCCCCATGTTCATTGCTAAAACCATGCAGAGTTTCAGAAGCTTCCATGTGTCTTCCCGCCTTATGCCTCTCCGAAGAAAAAACTTGTAACCATATTTTTGACTTTGATAGCGTCCCGGGCCTTGAGTTGTTTGAAAAACTCAATCGGAAGCCCTGTTACTTCTGCCCCTATGAGCAGCGTATGGTATAGATCCTGCTCCGGCAAGATGGCTGCAGCCCCGGCTGCGGCCGCCATCTTATTTGCCTTGATCAGATTGTCGGCTGTAACATTCTCCATGCCAGAGAAATCCAACTGAGATATCTCCTTCCCTTCAAACTGATATGTCCGGCTAAGTACAACAGTTGTCTCTTCATCAACCGTCACGCTGACTCCCGTGTCTTTTACCTCTACAATTTCATTTGCTTTCATCATTTTTCCTCCTATACCATGCTGCGGATTTTTGCAAGCATATCCACGCCGTTCAATACATATTTGAAATTCAGTTTGTCCAGTTCCAGCCTTGTTTTATTGTTGATGAGCACCTTAATATAAAGCACTTCCAACTCTATTTCCGGCTCTCCTTTTTTACCTTTCACGAGTTTTCCAAGCGAAGTTGTAGATGCTTTTCCACGTATCACAATCTTGATAGGGTAATAATCCGTATCGCCTGTGACGGGATCCATGCACTGCATGGCTCCCCGAAGCGTCAGCTGCGGCGCTTTGGTAGTGTTCATAAGGTTAAATAAATCTTCATGCAGGACAGAAAACGGAATCTTGATCTTTATGGATGAAAACTGCCCGGTTACCGGATCGTCAATCTCCCCAAGCACTCCTGCACCTTCGATTGTATCCGTGATCGCTTCAAGTTCCGGCAGCTCTACCTCGCCAGACACCCCAATGATCCGGTCTGCATCGTTATAAATGTTGTAATGATTGATCACCTCTGGAAGAATGCTTCCCATCCTTATTCACCTCCTGTCAACGCAGATGTCAGCATATCCACATCATAATTGAGAATGTTTACGATCTCCTGTGCCGGGGTATACGGGGCAATATGCTGCCGGAATGTCATCTTCCCCGCAAGGATATCGGTTTTTGGATTGTCCTCGGCCAGATACTCTATATACGCCCCTGCCCATTTATCCGGCGCATATGCCGCGCACCGGATATTCTCGGAATCCACGACGTTCTCCACAAGCACCTGGTTCATCGGGTTGTCCACTTTGGAAAAATATGTCTGGATGAACGTATTCCCCTGCCAGTTGAACATCCGGCGCGTTGGGAGCCAGATATCCTTTGCATCGCCGCTTCCGGGATACGCCCCGGTATAATTTCCCCAAAACCGCCACCCATTTGAATTAAATGCGGTAGCTACGCCATATTCGTTCACAGTGCTTCCCTGATCCTGGTCAAGCACGATCTCCGTGCCGTCTCCAAGGCAGGTTCCGGTCACGCCCAGAACCTTATTGGACGGCGGCATATACGGGACGTCATCATTGGATGCGTCTGTATAAGATATCAATGCGCCCACAATCGCTGACGCGGCAAAAACCATTTCTCCTACTTTAAAACAAGGCCACAATGGACAGCAGAACTCCGACGTGAATCCGCTGTTCTCCTTTACTTCCTTACAGTCCGTGTACTTTCTGGCTTTTTCCGTGTCCAGATCCAGAAGAGCAATGCCTTTAAATACACCATTGATATTTGCCATCTTTGCGGAAAGAGCAATCCCAACCTCCGGGATCTGGGAAAAGCCCGGTGCAAGAGCAAGACTGGGAACCACCCCTAGCTTCGGATAGATCTGACGGATGACCTCCATACCTGTTTCTTTTCCAGTAGATGGATTGTATGCGCCGATGATATCATCCTTTGTCACTGCTTCCGGGTCTAATACCTGCCCGCTTACGCTGATTTCTTTTGCACTCTCCCCTTGCCCGCCCGCAATGAGGTTTACCACAAGGGAACCGTCCGTCTCGTATTCCAGTGTATAATCCGTGCCCAAGGTAAGGGGCGTGCTGCCGGCCTCCACCACAAGTCCGTCCCTCAAGATTCCTGGGATCTTGACGATTGCCCGGAGCATGCTGACTGCTGCCTGTGTTTTCTCCAGGGTTTTCCTGTGCTTTGCCGGATCCAGGACATTGATGTAGACCACAGGTGACACTTGATAAATGTTGTTGGTTGCATACATTGTCTGACAGAGTGTATAATGCTGAAAATCTTTACAATACCCTAGCGCTGCCATCGCCTCCGCCGCTTTCGTGGCAAATACAGGAACGTTAACCACATCTTCTGGATTGTCCACCATATTGACCGGAGCCGTGCCTACCACCACCTGAACGGCACTTTTTCCAGTGATCGGCACTGTTAAAGCGGTTGCTTCCTCCAGTACGAATACCCCATGCCTGCTCATACTTCATTCCCTCCATTCCTAAGACCATCTACCTTGCAGAACGCGCTGTAGATATATCCTTTTTTCTCACGGAGCATTTTGTTGGCAGTCGGATAGCTTGCCACAGGGATAAACAAATGGTTTATCTCCGGCACTTCCTCTGCCCTCTCCTCCGCATCTTTGGGTATTTCTGTATATACCCGATTCTGAATGCCGATACCTGATATCGTCGGGCCGACATACATCCACGGCCCCATTGCTTTAGGCTTTTTCGCCTGAGTCTTCCCCGCAGGCCCCGCTGATTCTGCTGAGAACGCTTTTTCAATAATTTTTTCTTCCTGAACAGACGCTGCGGCCTCTTCCTTTTTGGTTGTCTTACCCATAAAACGGCTCCCTCCTTTCTATTTTTGGCACATTGAATTTCATCCTGACTCCCCCGAAAAAATATGGGTACGAGTCCTCGTCCTGTATTGCCCATTCCATATCCGGCTCTGCCCGGAACCTCCTGGAAAGGAGCGGTTCGGCTGCAAAACGGTCGATCACCCTCTGGCACATCACCATAATGTGCTGATGTCCCTGATTGGACTCATCGGAATCATATACCCCAAAAAGTATATCTACGGTTACGCTCCATGGGGAATCGTCGTCCTCTGTCTTTCCTTTAACCAACTGGACAATGGCATATGGAAAGAACTTGGAATCCTCCCCCTCACCTGAAATAATGATTGGGAGATTCTGTCTATAAACCTGAATGCCGCTGACCCTCTCGCCAGCGACATTCAATGTAACAATATCTTTGAGGATACTTCCTACCTCTTTTGCTAGTTCATCTTGCAAATCCAATGCTGTCATTTTTTATACCCCTTTCATCTGGTCAGCCTTGCGACTTCTGCAGCGATTTCGTCATGAAGTGTCTTTTGGATTAAGGGTTCCAGAGAACCCTGTGAGCCACATTCTCCCTTGTATACTCTTTTCGCCATTTCTGGAACGGAAATAGTACGTACTGCCTGTAAAGGTTTACGCGTCTTCCCTGTACGCTGCATAATATGTTCCGTTTTCGCAGGATTTGCAAATGCACGCCGTCCCCTTGGACCGATAGGCTCTCCAAGTCCACGACCTCTAAGAATCTCTGCACGAACCCCTTCTTCCGAAACCTCATATCGAAACTTTGGAATCTCAAGCGGGCCTCCCCTGGCCCGAACATATGCTGTCAGTCTTGCGGGGGATGCCCTTTGCGTCTTTACCTTTTCAGTGATTGTCTTATTATCCTGGACTGCGTATGTTTCTTTTGCCCCTGACGTAATTTTCTTCCTTACTTTCGTAGCGGTACGGTTGATTGCATTTTTGAACGCACCCGGTGCTTTCTCTTCCATCCCTTTCAGCTTATTTTCAACATATCTGATATCTGCAGAGTTGACTTCAAACGTAATATTCATCTTCCCTTATTCTCCTCTATCGTAATGGAATAGACCCCGGACTCCGACACGGCATCCACCACCCGGTATCTCTGGCCGTCCAACATAAGGACAGATCCCTGTGAGGGCAGCGCACCAAGATCAGAAGCTGACACATAGATCAGCTTCTGCTTTGCATAGATGCCGTCCATATTGGAGTTGACCCTCTTTTTCCTCTCCATCAGCTCATTGTTGTCCGTAACGACCGGAATTTCTTTCCCATTCACTACATGCCTCTCAGCAAACTCATCCACATTCATGAATGTGTTTTTGATGTCCGCATCTAATTGTTCTTTAAATGTCAGCATGCCGCTCAGTCCCCTTCAGCATCCATCTGCTCTTCCTGGAAATTGACGATCTCTTCCTGGAGTTCTTTCAGCGTTTTCTCGTCATAATCTTCCCCAAGGTCAAGCCCGATAGACACCGCATAACGGAACGCATCCTTTTTGGAACGGATTTTTCGGATTTCTGCCGGGCTTTTGATCGATTCCGGCTCCTGTTCGTCAAAGCCGGGAAATCCGTCTCTATCCCCCTGCCCTGACCTCTCGTCTGCGTCCTCATCATCCTCTAAAGCTGCCGGAACGGCAAATTTTTTGGATTTCAAAAAAGCAAGATCTGACGATGAAATATCAGCCGGAAGGATATCTCCCGGCCTGTACTCTCTCCCACCTGTTACATAGGTTACCGTTGTTCTGTACCTCATAATCCCACTCATCCTTTCTTCACATAGAATACAGCCCAGGACGCTACATCAAGGGGACGCGGGAGCGGCCTTGACGTCAGCCTGATCTTTTTCACTTCGTCTGTCTCGTCCACCCATACCTTCGGGACGATCTCCGCCTCGTAGGACTGCCATTTCTTATCTTCCATCTGGGTGATAAGTCCGTATTCAATCTGGCCCTCTCCGGTTGAATGGGCCATCAGGACTGTTCCCGATGGAATGATAGGCTCCTCTTCGCCGTTATCGTTGAGGAACCATTCATCATATGTGTAAATATCCATATCCAATTCCGCGATCCTTCCGTAAAAAGTCAATGACGGGTCTACAACCCTCGGCTCGATCACGACGTTTTTCATGTTCAGCACGTCCATGGACTTGATTACGGATGGATTTTTCATGAAATCCTGGATCACATCAGATGAAAATATCAGCATATCCGGCGCGCTTCCGCACTCTTTTATGATCCTTCTGCGTTCTTTGCGGAATGGCTCTAATGGATCGACGCCTGCGTTTGTCCACTGTTCATCCTCCCCAAGGACAATAATATTCCGAAAAACAAAATCAATCTGTACATCTACGCCTTCGCTTTCAATGATCACGATCACTTTTCCATCAAAAAGGATCTGCCTGCACATCCATTCCTTTCTCCTGTCAATGGCTGCTTCCAGATCCGTGATATCCCTTGTCAGAAGTTCGTCCTCCCTTTCTGCGGGCGTCCTCCTGGAATAGATATTCTCACCGATTGCGCGTTTGGAAATATCATCAATGGTCAGCACCCTTTCCGGCGCGATCTTCGGTGTTGTGAACCGGTTTGTCTTAAATCCCTGGCGCGTGATGACTTTCCCGCCCTTACGCGGACTTACGAGCGGAGCCATGATGCGTTTCCCCTTGCGCACGTCAAATTCCACCACTTCCGTTACATGTGTCTGTGAAACCGGGAAAAAAGTTCTCTGCAAAAAGGATCTGACCGGGGGCGTCTGGTCAATCGCCTCGATCATTTCCCGTGTCGTATACTCAGGCATTTCTGCGACCTCCTTTATTCATAATTCTGGACGCTTAACAGATACATCCCCACGCCCTTCATCTCATGCTCATAGTCATCCACTGATACGTTTTCTCCGGCAACAAGCACTGCCTCCCGGTTGAATTGCCCGGTCAGGTATGCTACGGCCGGAATGTTGTCTGCGGTATTGTCCTCTCCTGTATCAATATCATCTGTCAGGATTCCAAATACCTTCATTTGCATATCAGAAGCCTCTGCGCTTTCTCCTTCCCCGGCCTTTGCCTTGACCACGCTTCCGGCGATATACCCTGCCTTATCTGTGCCTTTCATGATCAGGGAGCCACGCTTCAAGATTCCCTGTCCGGCTTTCAGCCCGATTCCCTCTTTCAAGATGGGAAATTCATTTGACGCGATCAGGGAATCCGGCGTAAACTCTCCAACCTGTTGAAACATCTGCATCCCATTTACCTCCTTCTCCTGTCTTTTTTCAACGCGGCAGCCAACCCTGCCACTTTCTGCTCGCTCTGTGCTTTCTTTTCGCTTTCCAGGTCATATCCGGTGTTTGGATCAGCCCCGACTTCTGCTGCGCCGGAATTCTGCAGTTCCTCCACCATGTTGTTCAGGAACTTTTGGCCTGCAGCATTATTTGCTTTCAGCTGCGCATACGCAAGATCGGCCGCAGAGATCGGCTCGTCATACTTGGCCTTTAATACCATGTCATCCGGGATGCCGTTCGCGATCTCATCAATCTCTTTCATCCGCTCCCTGTCTGCGGCAACCGCTTCAGAGGCAATCTGGGCGCAGATTTCCGGGTACGCCGCTTTCAACCCCGCGGTGTCAGAAATTGCAATGTTCCCTTTGTTTTCTCCATCCATCTTCCTGTTTCCTTTCTGTGTAATATTTTTTGATGTATTAAAAAAAGTCCCTGCCTCTTTCTGGGGTTTGCCAGAAAGGGCCTGAACCTTTTTCCGAATGTTGTCCGGGACGAAGTTCTCCACATAATTTTTAAAACTGTAGGGAATGCCGTCCACCATAAATTGGTCTGAGAATGCACTGTTCTGGATATCTGCATCAATCAAGCTGTCGCAGAATCCTGCGTCAACCGCCTCCTGCCCCACATACCAGCTTTCCTCGTCCATCAGTTGACAGATTTCCTCCTCCGTCTTATCGAGCCGCTGCATGTAGGCGGTCACGATACTCTTTTTGACCTGGCTCGTGACCTCTGCCAGTTTTAGGAGATCCTCTTCCTGGTAGGAGCCCCACAGGCTGACGGAAGGGTTATGTGCCATCAGGATGCCGTTCTTTGCAATCCTGCGGTTCTCACATGCCATCAGGACAATGGTCGCCGCACTGGCGCATATCCCTATGACCGTCCCGGTGATGGATGCCTGATTCATGACGAGGGCGCTGTAGATGGCATTTGCCGCAAACACGTCCCCGCCTACGGAATGGATCACCACATTGATAGATTTCTTGTTTCCCAACGCATTCAACTCATTGATGAAATTCCGGTATGTAACGCAGTCGTCACTCCACCAGTCCTCCTCAGATTGAATCTGGCCGAAAAGCTGTAATTCCGCCGTATCGCCATTGTCCATAAAGTTCCAGAACTTATGGTTGTTTGGGCTGCTTCGTTGATCCGGCAGAGCCGCCGCTGCTGTCTGGTTCACCACCCTTGTTTTCTGCATTGTCTTCATCTGTTTTAACCTCACTTTCTGTTTTTTTGTATTAGAAAAGAGAGCCTGTTTCCAAGCTCTCTTTTTTCACCCTTATAATTTATGTCCTTTGCTATCTTTTTATTTTTTCCACATTTAGTTTATTGTTGAATATACATGCTTCTCCTTCTTCTTGACATACGTATCTGTACGTATTATAATTTATTTGATTATAGAAAGGAGCATCCATGAAAACCTCGGAGTTGTTAAAAATACTTAAGAAAAACGGCTGTTATTTTTCCCAGCATGGCAAACGCCATGACATTTGGATCAGCCCAATAACCAACAAACAGATTCCAGTTCCACGGCATAAAGATGAAATAAAGCCCGGAACTTTGAAAAGCATTCTGGAAGATGCAGGAATCCAATGATCTCCCATCCTCCCTAAAAAGAAAGGAGTTTTTACCATGGCAAAATATGCTTATCCCGCAGTTTTTACTCCAGAGGACGACGGCGGATTCTCTATCCGTTTTCCTGATCTGGAAAGCTGCTATACCTGTGGCGACGATATGGTCGATGCCCTTACTATGGCCGAAGATGTCCTTGCCCTCGTTCTGTATGGGTATGAAAAAGATGGACGGGAAATCCCTCTTCCATCCAGTGAATCTTCCCTTTCCCTCTCAGAAGGTGAATTTGTAAACTTTATTGCCTGTGACACTATGGAATACAGGAAAATGTACAACAGCAAAGCAGTCAAAAAAACGCTCACCATTCCCGAATGGCTGAACGAAGCTGCCGTAGCAATGGATCTGAATTTTTCACAGGTTTTGCAGGAAGCCCTTATTTCCAAAATACACATATAATCCTGTTTGAAAATCACTGTTGATTTTTTCAGAAAGAAATGATATATTATGAGCAAGGAAAGCACCCACTCCAAAGTGGATGCCTCCAGAATGGTTTGTATGTCCTTACGGACACCGCCTATCCTGTGGGCTGACAGGATAGGCATTTTTTTATTTCTTCTTGTTCCTCTTATCGAGAAAGGCAAGAAACGCAACAACTAAACTGCCGAAGGACATCAGCAATGCTAATATCCCAATGAAAATCGAAATGATCTCATAAGCTGTCATGTTACGCACCTCCCTTCTTCTCACTGGCTGAACCGGCTATGTAAGTTCGGGAGGCTGCCACCCTGTCATGGGTACTTTCCTGCATGGCAATGCCATGCAAGTACAGATTATCACTTTTTTCTGTTTCATTCAACAGTAATCTACTTTTTCACAGACTCGAAATGATTTTATTCTATCTCTTTGCTTTCATCATCCTCATTTTCTTCTCCGCTGTCCTGATCTTCCTCCTCGTTTTCTTCCTGTTCTTTCTTTTCCGGCCTGTTCTCTGCCCTGGAGGATAAGAGCCCTGCCGCCTCCATCAACTGGTTTTCCCGCGCCAACTGGGCCACATTGGCTTCAAAATCCCCTCCAGTCATCTCAATGGTTTCCTGCTGCCTTGTAGAAATTCCTACATTGATACGTTTTTCTGCCGCATCCACCTCTTTGCCCGGGTCGATCATCCCCTGCGCAGGCCCGTTCCACTGCGCCTTGCAATACGCCATGCGGACTAATGGGTCAAGGAAGAATCCCGGAGCTCTGAGCCGCCCGGCTGCGATTGCTTCTGTCAGGAATATCTCATACACCGGCTGACAGAAATCCGCCGCCAGCCACGCCCGTTTCATCCGAAATGCTTTCCATGCTTCCAGGAGGGCCGCGCGGGAAGCGGAATAGGTGGCTGTAAAATGCTTCACCAGTATCTCCACTGGAATCTCCAGCGCCGCGCCCACGTATTTTGCAAGAGACGTAGTGAATGCATCAAAGTTGTTGGACGGACGTTTCGCATCCGCAATCTTTATGTCCTCTCCGGGTTCCATCATGACAACCATGCCGGAGCCAAGTTCATAATTCCTCTCGTGATCCGATACCCGGTCTTCCTCATCCACCACCCCGGTAAACCCTGTCTCGGACGTGCCTTTCTCCGACTTCACAAAAACGGTAAAAAATCCATTGATGACTGCAGCCATCATTTCCGCTTCGCTGTATCTGGTCAGCTGCTTCAATGATTCGATCACCGGAGCCAGATAAGGCACTCCTCTGTACTGCTCTGCCCGCTCTGTCTCATAGATCATGAGGACATTGGGTGTCCCTGTCTTCTTCCCAAACGCATCCACTCTCTTCCACTCTTTCCGGGCATACAGATTGCTGTTTGGATGTGTGGAACAGATATGGTAAGCGACGACCCGGTTATTTGCATCCACCTCAACGCCATTGAAGATCCTGTTATTCGTGTCCGGGTCCGTTGCATACAGGTTGACATTGTTCCCCCCGCTGTGTGGCGTAGAAACACGGTCAGATTCTACCAGGTGGAGACGCAGACCATAGGGAAGCATCCTTGTAGGCCGGTCATATTCCAACAGGATGCAGGCGTCCCCGTTCATCAGCCAGGAGATACAGGCTGTCTGCTGGATCTCATAAAAATTGTTGACCCTCGTAGAGTCACAGAACTTTGACTGCGCCCAGAGTTCAAATTCCCTTTCCGCACTGCGCTTCCACTCTGCTGCCTCATCCGCAGTCATCCCAAGGAAATCCGCGTCAATCGTGCTCTTCAGCCGCAGCCCTGCGCCGACAATGTTCGTCCGGTTCGTCTTGATCGCGGACACTGCCAGGGGCGCCGACATATACAGGCTCCTTGACCTCTGCCGCAATACGGGGATGTTCCTGTCAATGTCCTCCTGAGGCGTCTTGCTGGATGCCTGCCATCCCCGCATGGAATTCTTATTTCTTGCCGCCCCGGACTCGTCATAGCCGGAATTCTGGAACTCCCTGACCGTCCGCAGCTTATAGCGCGCCTCTTCCCTGCGCAAAGCCGCTGAGGGACTCACTGCTTCCACAATCTTATCTATCAGGTTCATAGCTCTCCTCCTAAATGTCACGCGGGATAAATCGGAACGCCTTATTTTTCCCGCCGCTTTCCTTTAAAATTTCAATCTGACTTTCCAGTTCCTTGATCGCCGCCCGTATCGTTGACAGGTCAGCCCTTTTCAGGCTCTTTGTGCCCATCCTGTATTCCTGGTTCAGAAGGACGGCCTCTTCTGCCCTGTAATACATTTCCAAACGCCTTTCGTATCGCTCCAGACGTTCCCTCTTCGTTTGCGAAAGCATGTTCCCACCTCCCTACAGTTCCACCCCTCGGCTGATGACCCCGGCCCTGCGCTTTTTCTTCGCCTTTCCCGGCGTCTTTTTCATATAATTGATTCCGGCCTTTATCTTTTTTTCCAGAATATCAAAATCCGGCTGCAGCACCTCAACTGCAGCCGTGTTGTAAACCCGGAGGTCAAATGGCTCATTCCGCGTGCCGCCTTTCTTCACCCACTTTGTGAATGACCTCCCATCCTTAATATCCACCACCTGCTGCTCACTGTTCAGCCCTTTTATATAGGTTTCATCATATCCTAATTCCTCATTGATCGGAAAATGGCAGTATCCCGGCCCCTCTTCCATTATGGAAAGCCTCGTCACCACAATCTCCTTTCCGCTGTCTACCCCAAGGATAAGTATCTTCACGCTATATTCATTGTTGGACGACAGTTTATGGATCAGCGGGATCCCTACGCCGGCCCTCCCAAATCCTTTAATCCCGCTGATGCGTTTTCCTTTCCTCTCCATTTCCTTTAGGAACTTATAGCAGCGTGTGGTATGGTTTCCTCAAGTATCTATGCATGTCTTCGCAATCAGGAGAGAGCCGCCTGACGCAAAAAAGAATTCCTGGTCAAGCCATGCTTCCAGGCGGTTCCAGACTTCGTTTCTGTTCATGTTGCCGGGAATCTTTTCATAACGGATCCCCCAGGATTCATACCCACGCCCCCATCCTACCACCTCGACCTCGAAACGGTCATCCTGCACATCTACGGCGGCTGTCAAAAGGAGGACTCCGTCAGGGATATCCGCCTCGTACCGTTCACGGCGTGACAGCAGGGATTCATCATCCGCCCCTTTGCCCCGCTCTTCCCAGGTCCTCCCAAGCACCGTATTGGTAAATGTCTTCATCTTGTTTGGATCCCGGTTTTCTTTCAGTTCCCTGTACGCTTCCCTGTATTCCCGGATGATTGCCGTCCAATGCGTCCATGGCGAAGCCATTTCATTCAGATGGAATGAACGCTTCCTGACCCGCTCCGGGTGCTCTGCAATGAATTTGCCTTCCCCTTGTTTCCAGTCCACCTCGGAAATATGCTCTTCACAATATTTACACTTCATTGTGGCATCGGAAAAACGGATGCGTTCCCACTCATATGGCTGGTATTTTCCGCAGCACGGGCAGGGCGCGCACCATTCTTCCATAGTCCCGGACTGGAATTCCTTTTCAATCTGGCTGATCCCCTTGATAGTAGGAGTAGAGACTTTTATTTTCTTTTTATTCCAGAAAGCGGTTGTCCTTTTTTCTGCCAGTTTGATCGGGTTTCCTTCTGTCCCCGCACTGGCCGGATATCGGTCGGTCTCGTCCATCAGAACGATCCTTACCGGCCTGGATGCAAGGCCTGCCGCCGAGTTAGCCCCGGCAATCGTAACGTGCCCGCCCGGAAATGTCTTGTGCAGGATCGTATTTCCAGAGGACTTTGATTTCACGTCCCGGACTTTTCCTGTCAGAGCAGGCGTATCACGGATCATCGGCGCAAGCCTGTCCTTGGAAAATGTCTGCCCCATCTCAAGGGTTGGCTGCACTACCAGGATGGGGGCCGGATCGTAGTCGATGTAATATCCGATGATATTCAGGATCAGCTCTGTCTTGCCTACCTGTGCTGAACTCATGATCACGATCTCCTCCACCATCGGGTCGTTGACTGAATCCATGATCTCCCTCTGGTAAGGGGCGCGCTCCGTGTTCCACTGCCCAGGCTCCGCCGCGCTCTCTGCCGACAGCCTCCGGTAACGGTCCGCCCACTGGCTGACGGTGAGGATAGGCGGAGGGCTGACTATCTTTGCAAGCTCCCGGAATAATTTTATTGTCTTATATTCAATCCTCCGGTTCTTATACCTTGTTTTTATAACAGCCGTGTCAGGCGCTATTATCGGCAATGGCTCAGTTTTTACTTTCTGGCTGTTCATATTCATTTTCGCTTTCCTCTATATATTCCTCACTGTAGAAACTTTTCGGATCATAGTCCTTCAGTTCATTCAGCGCCTCCGTCACTTCGCTGATCAGCCGGTCTTTGATATATGCGGCATCCCGGTTCTCTAAGATTGGCGCAACCTTGGAGGGGATATTCATGACCCGTGTCTTGAACGCCGCCAGCATATCCGCCATGACAGCCTCCACATCCTCCGCCTTATGAACCTCGCCCTTCATGATCTGCAGTTTCAATTCTGAGATATGGCGCTTCACCCTCTCATGGAGCCCTTTCTCCTCTTCCAGGTTAATCTCCCCGTCAGCAAATTCCGTAGAGACTCCTTCTTTTTCTAACTTCATCATCAAGATGTAGTTTTTCACTGACTCCACTAATTTGTAGCGCCCTTTTGCCGCCCTGACGATAAGCCCCTCTTCTGCCCTGTAGCGGATCATGCGAGGATCCACACTGAAAAGGTCTGCAAGCACTGCCGCCGACACAGTGATATTATCAATGTTCGTGACTTTATCTGACTTCGCCATCTGGACACCTCCTTTCAAGCTGCACCGTAAAATGGAAATGGAAGTTATGGTTATTTTTTGCATGTACCTAGCCAAGAATTGGGGCCGGACCCGCAACCCTTTTGAACATGCGTTCGGAAGAACCTATTTTTTGTTCGGTGATTTTCCATGCCGCCCTGGAACAGGCGTCGCGTACCCATTTGTTTGACATATCTTAATATTCTGTCAAATGAGACGTGTACTGTTTTCTTTCATTTAAGTGCCGCGAAAAAAGATACTGCCATTTGACAATGGTTCAATATGTCAAGCGTCAGGCAACAGCTTATTCTCTTTCCCATTTGTCCGCAGACATAAGGGCATCATAATAGGCTATCTCCGTCCCCTCTTCTTGTAAGTGAGGCCCTTGATAGCCTTATCCTTATTGTCCTGATTGATGCCAATATAACGGAGCGTTATAGATATATCCGCATGGTTGAATATCTCCATGAGCGTGACGGCATCATGATTCTGCTGATACATGTGATATCCAAATGTCTTCCTCAGAGTATGTGTCCCTATTGCGCTGATTCCAAATACCCTGCCTGCATCTGTCAGGATGTTATATGCCTGCTGACGGCTGATCGCCTTATTGGGATAACATGGGGATTTGAAGAGGTATTCAAAGTCCCGTTTCCCTTGTATATATCTATCCACGATAGGCTTCAATTCGCTGTTTATGGGAAAGCGTTTCTCCTTGCCCGTTTTCTTTTCCCGGATATAGACCGCATCCTTATCCTTCACATCACGGACACGGAATTTCAGGATATCAGAAATCCGAAGCCCCGTATAGATCCCGAACATGAACAGGACATAATCACGCTCATTTTTCCCTTTCAGATAATCCGCCACATCCAGAACAAGATCCATATCTCGGATTGGCTCCACCGTGTTCATTGGCACACCCCCATTCCCAGAGGTTTTTATCCCTGTTTTTTTTGCATTAGAAAAGAGAGCCTGTTTTCAAGCCCTCTTTTTTTCTTTTTTATTGCATTTTTTGAGTTCTTCGGATTCCTATCTCTACTTTTGGCTTTGCTTCAATAAAGGCTCTTGTTCCAATGTCAAGCATTACTTCTTTCTTTTTTTGAGATGTCACTTTTTTTGAACAATTTTTTGCTACAACAGTTTTCATAAGAATCCTCCTTTTGGTTTGAAAAGTTCTGGAATTTTTTCATGTAATTGCTGTGTGTAGTTCAATATAAGATTCGTTAAAACACTTTCATTTTCTTTAGTTACCTTAATAATATTTTTTGAATCAAAGGCAACAATAGCGTCAATGCTAGCATCGTCATTAAAGGTTGGACAAACAATAATAAAACGCAAGTCACTGGTTTTATTTATTTGATATTCCGATAAATTATAACTCACCTCATTGCTTTCAACCAAATTATCATCATATACCATTTTTCTGCACGAAAAACATTCTCCTACCAACCCCTGTTTTTCCTTTTCGGGCAATACTCGAAATTTCAGATTGTTTGTCACTCCGGCATCTGCTAATCCGTCAATATTTTTAATCCAAAATTCAAGCTTTTCTTCTCTTCCCAAAAGATGCCGCATCTTCCACATAAGATTCTTTTTAGGTACAAATATACGTATGTTGATTTCACAATATTCTTTTCCCAATGCCTTTGTTAATGCCGTAATCATAATCTCCTTTGTATATTTGATTAAATCTGTTGATTGTCTCCTAAATCGCTCTTCATTTAGTTCAGATTTAATTAAATTAAGAGTCAGCAGCCCGAACGTTAATAATAAACTCGCAAGAAAAAATATACTTTTTACAATTTCCACATCAACGTTCTCTCCAACATATCTTTTATCTTGAGCCCAATTTAAAACATTAGTTGACCCTAAATAACTGCATACAGCGGGAAATAGAGAAAAAACAACACCCTTTATAACAATTTCTTTAGTACTTCTCATTGTTGACACCTCATTCTTAATGCAATAATTATAGCACATGGCATCTAAGTTTTCCACACTTTTTATTTAGTTTTCCACACTTTTTTTATCTTTTTCACATAGTTATCCACATAATTTATTACACTAAATCTTCCTTGCATCCATACATGAACTTTCCACTGTGTCCTTTGCGATATGGCGTAAGACTGTACAGAAATCCCCTGCTCCTTTGGCTTAAATTAGTTTGAAAAACGCCCTGCAACTTCATGCAAGGCGTTTTTCTGTGTGTGAGGGTTAAGTTT
>CATKXE010000046.1 GCA_949840465.1 uncultured Lachnospiraceae bacterium
TCCCCTGCCCGTAGGCTTTCAAAATCTCCATAGTATCCGCCGCCGCTTCCCTGCTGTGGATATTAATCGGAAGCCCATGGCTGCGGGCAAGTTGCAGTTGGCGGATAAACCACAGTTTCTGTGTATCATGGCTTTCATTGTCCCAGTAATAATCCAGCCCGATCTCACCCACTGCTACGATTTTTTCCTCCCGCAAAAGCGTTTCCATTCTGGCAAATGTCTCTTCGTCCAACGCCCCGACTTCATCCGGGTGCACCCCGATCATCCCGTAGACAAACGGGTATTTCCGGATCAGCTCCAGAACCTGTTCCCAGGATTGTACCGCAGCGCTGGCGTTGACAATGGTTCCGATCCCGGCGGACTGCATCCCGCGCAAAAGCGTATCGCGGTCATGGTCAAACTGCTTGTCGTCGTAATGTGCATGTGTATCGAAAATCATAACGTTCTCCTTATCCATTCTGGCACTCCTGTTCACAGCGATCGATCCATCTGTATTTTAAGAGCCTGCCGTAACCTCTGTTTCACAGATTGATCGATATCCGGCAAACCTGCCCCGCGCCTCACGGGGGCATTTTACAGAACGCTGCTAAAATCTATATAAGGAACCGCAGGTTATCCCTGTACAGTTCCTTATATTTTACCATAAGCCGCGGCTATTTACAGCACAATATCGTCTATTTTTTCAAATGTTTTTATATCGTAGGATTCCACTGTATTTCCCGCTATGAGATATAACCTGCTGCCGGAATACAGGCCGCGGACGTCCCAGGCAGATCCCGCAAGCTCCCTCTCGAACAGGCATTCAAAGCCGTCCTCCTCATAGGAGAAGATATAATACTGCGTTGTATCCCCATATGCAGTAAATCCAATCAGGTTCTTCCCCGGATCCACAAGCGCTGCCTTGTAATTCGAAGAAACATCCGTGGAATAGGTATTTTCCAAAATGTATTTCTGTACTTCACTGACGTCTGACGGATCAGATATGTCGAACATGGACAATTTCACTCCGTCCGTTGTAGTTCCGGTCTCGTCTACATCCATACCAATTCCAAGAAGCAGCCCTTCCCCATATGGATGAAGGTATTCAGAAAATCCCGGAATCTTCAGTTCACCAATAACCTCGGGCTTCTTTGGGTTTGACAGATCCACGGAAAACAGCGGGTCGATCTGGCGGAATGTTACAAAATATCCTGTATCCCCCATAAATCTTGCCGAGTAAATCGTCTCGTCCGGCGCAAGCCCTTCAATGCGGGATATTTCTTCCAGATTTTCATCCAAAATGTACAGGGAATTGGTATCCTGCTGCTGTTCCTCTTCCTCCGCCCGAACGCCTGGCAGCATCAGGCCTGAATCACCCGAAAAGAGCCTGCTCACAGTCACAGCCAGACGCAGGTTGCCCTCATACTCGTCAATACTGAAGGAATCGTTGAGCGTCCCGTCTACAACCGTCTGTCCTACTGCTTCTAATTTTCCGTCCCTGTAAGACACTTTCCGAATACATGTCTGTGTCACGGAACTGCCGCTGTCCTGTTCTCCCGAACCGCTGTTTCTCGCCAGAGGCATGACATCATAAAATCCATAATTGCTTTCACATACATAAATATTGTTCCGGCTGACATAGCACATGCCTGCACTGCCGAAAATAGCCTTGCTGTCAATCTTTTTTTCCGGATCTTTCATGGAAAAGGCAGTGACAATGGTATATTTATTTCCCATCGAAGCCGCAGGCATCAGAATATCGCCGCTGTCTATCCGCTTTCCCTGCACGGACGGAATATACGCGTCCCTCTCTGCTCTGGCGCAGTATGTGTCTGCATAAAAGTTGCTGAAAAGGTACACATAGCCGCCCGCCACGCGCATATTGTTGTAAGTTCCGCTCTGGGCAACCTTTCCTATCGATTTTGGCTTTTCCGGCCTGCTTACGTCAAAGGTCTCCGCAATGGTGTATTCCCGATATCCTCCGTAGGCCCCGTCCTTATCGCTGAATTCTGTCTGCGTGTATACCACCACCAGCCGGTCGTCTTTGATAAAAATCTCGGATATATAGCTTTCCCCGGACAGCTTCACCGTGCCGAGCTGCTTCATTTCTTCTTTTGCAATATCAACAATCTGAACCCGCTGATTATTGACAATATAAATCCTTTTTCCGTCTGTTTTTACGATATCCGGCTCCCCGACGCCTTCCTCCCGGACATTGGTATCCGAATAGCCCGCCCCGCTTTCCGGGGCTGCGGCTTCGTCCGCCACGGCCTCCATCTCCATACTTTTCGCTGTGTCAGCCGCTCCCTCTGCTGCGCCGCCTGAATCACGGTCTTCACGCACCGCATAATTTTCCGCCGCAGATTCATACGTCTTCTGCTGCTCTGAAATATATTCATAGATCTCATCATAATTCTTTGCTGTCCTGATCGATGTGACTTCAAATTCCGCGCCGGACGCCCCTGTTTTCTCTTCCCTGCCCTTCGTTTTCTGACCGGAGGATCCGGATGCACCGCTACCTGAATCTTTCTGTGATCCGCTTCCAGTACTTTCGGCCCTGTCTTCTGTAAATCCATCCATGGAATCCTGCGCCGCGCTTTCTGTCATCTCAGCATCTGCTCTATCCGCCATACTTAACCCCCCGGATGTAATATCAATCCCGGACTCCCTGTTTCCAAACATACCGCCCGCGCCTGCCGCAGCCAGCCCGATCACCAGCATCCCGCAGGCTGCGAGCGCTGCCGCCTTCTGGTAATATGCTTTCTTCTTTTTCTTTCCTCTTGATTCCAGTAAATGTTCTATCTGATCCGGCTTCAAAGAATCCGGAATTTCTATCTGAGCGCTCTGCTCTTCAGCAAGCTTTTTCAAATTCTTCTCATCCATACCCATATCATACGACCCCTTTCTTTTCCAGAATATATCCGGGAAGCGTGTTTCTTTATAGGACAAACATCTGCCCGGCGTTACCGGCAAGCCCATAGATTCCTGCCAGACAGCATTGCCTGAACAGTTCACGCTAACAGATGCCGCAGCTTTTCCAATGCACGCGCTTTCCGCGAACGCACGGTGGCCGGGTTCATCCCCAGCATTCTGCCGATATCTGCGCTGGAATACCCTTCAAGCACGGAGCATGCCACGATTACACGATCCTCCTCATCCAGATACATAAATGCCGCCCGGACATCGCAGTCCTGCGCATGATCCTGCTCTGCAGCCGCCAGAACCTCGGACAGTTCTTCGGTACGGCAGGCTGCTTTTAGCTTTTTCCTGCATTTATTCGCCAAAATCGTGAAAATCCAACTCCGAAATGATTCTTCTTTTTTTAACTTGTGGATATTTTCATACGCCGCAATCACTGCCTCACTGACCACATCCTCCGCGTCCTGCGAATGCTTCATCGTGAATACCGCAAATCGGTACAGTTCCTGATAAATCCGCGCATACAGCTCCGAAAATGCCTTGACGTCGCCCCGGCGCGCCCTTCTGACCAACGCCAGTTCCTGACCGGTCTTATAATCATACATCCGCTCCCCCTCCTTCCGATCCGGCAGCCCAATGTACCGCGGTGCGGACTGCCCTGATATACGCTCATGCCTGTACAGGTCTTTCGTATGTTACGGCCTGCACGCCCGTAACTGTTAATAAGAGTATTTAAAATGAGAAATTGTTGCATTGATTTTTAAAAACGGGCTGATACTTCCCTAATTATACCAGACGCATTCTTTTTTATCAGGCGCCAGCCAGCATCCTAGCCATTCCCTCATAGGAATTCTCCCCTGCTTCCGCCACCTGTTCTATGCCAAGCGCTTTCAGACGGGCCGTCGTCTTTGGTCCAATACTGTATGCCCTGCACGTCCCCCATTCTGTTCCCAGAGCGCCTATGAGACGCTCTGCGGAAGAAGCGCAGGTAAACAGGATCCCGTCATACTCCGTCAAAGGCAGGATTTCTTCCGTTTTCGGCTCTACGATGCAATTTTCATAAACTACGATCTCCTCGAACCGGCAAAATGGCTCCAATGCCTGTTTTAGACGCCCGTCCCCATTGCCCGCTTTCAGATACCAGACTTTACGCCTTTCCTGCGGGGGCGCGTCTTGCAGGCTGGCCTCCGGATATACCGGATCGGAGGGAGCCAGTTTTTGTTTCAGCGCCTCCGCAAGCGCATCACTGTGAAAGGCGTCCGGCACAAGGTCTGCATACAGCCCCTGTCTTTGTAAAACCTCCGCCGTCTTGCAGCCGATGGCCGCAATCTTACAGCCGGCGAGGCTTCGCATATCAAGCCCGCTTTTTGTAAAACTTTGAAAAAATGCTTCCACTCCGTTTTTGCTGGTAAATATAAGCCAGTCCACATTTTCCAATTCTTCTCTGGTAAATATTCTTTGCGTATCTATGATCTCGCCCACCTGAATCTCATCTACAGCCGCTCCCTGCGCCTCTAACATCTCTTTGAGCCTTGTGGTTTTTTCCCCGATCTTCGGGAGCAGATACCGTTTCTTTGACAGAGTGCGTTCTTCAAAGAAATTCAAATGCTCCCGCAGAGAAACTACATTTCCCACAACAATCATCGCCGGCGAGACCAGTCCGGCATTTTTCACTTCCTCTGCAATATGCTCCAGATCCGACACACAAGTCCTCTGTGCAGGCGTGGTGGCGCAGGAAATAACTGCCGCCGAAGTCTCGCGGGGCATGCCTGACTCCCCAAGCCGCTGTGCGATTTCCCCCACTTTGCCAAGCCCCATCAGGAAAACACAGGTTTCCTTCCCCCGCGCCAGAGCCTCAAAATCAATATCTGCCAGATGGTCTCTTTTATCGTGGGCCGTCACCACATGGAAACCCAGCGCGGCCCCCCGGTGGGTGATGGGGATTCCGGCATAGGCTGGTCCCGCGATGGCGGATGTGACTCCCGGAATGATCTCAAAGGGAACTCCGTTTTCTCTCAGGAACAGGCCTTCTTCACCGCCCCGTCCGAATACATAGACGTCCCCGCCCTTCAGACGGACGGTATGTTCATATTCCATGCTTTTTTTCACCAGAAGCCGGTTGATATCCTCCTGCTTCATCGTATGGCGGCGGTCTGCCTTGCCAACATAGATTTTTTCGCAACCGGGCTTTGCCTCGTTAAGAAGCTGCGGGGCGGCAAGCCTGTCATAAATAATACAGTCCGCTTCCCGGATTTTCCCGATCCCTTTCACCGTAATCAGCCCCGGATCCCCAGGGCCTGCGCCCACAAGAGACACCGTCCCCGCCATCCGGCGGCGTATCTGGAACGCCGCTTCCCGCGCAAGCGCTTCCGGGTCTGTACCGCGGACGGATACATAAGCCTGCCGGCTGCCTGATTCATTTCCAAACATGGCGCACAGCTTGAAGGAATGTTGCCCGGTTTTTGTACATACCGCACCTACGGGAACGTGGCAGTCTCCGCCAATATTTTGCAAAAATCCCCGTTCCGCCCTCATCTCTTCCGCCGTCTGCGCATCATGCAGGGCATCCAATAACCGGGCAGCCTCTTTGTCCCCCTCCCGGATTTCCAACGCCAGAATTCCCTGTGCAGGTGCGGGGATCATTTCTTCCGTTTCCAGATACCGGGTGATTTTATCCTGCATCCCCAGACGGTGCAGCCCCGCCGCGGCCAGTATGATTCCATCCAGCTTTTCTTCTTCCATTTTCCGAAGCCTGGTATCCACATTGCCCCGGATATTGACCACCTGCAGATCCGGCCGAAGCCGTTTCAACTGGAATTCCCTGCGCCTGCTGCCTGTACCGATGACCGCCCCCCTGGGCAGTTCTTCCCATGATTTTTTTTCACGCAGGATCAAAACGTCCCTTGGATCTTCCCGTTTCCATGATTTTGTGAACGTCAGGCCGGGCGCCGGGAGAGCGGGCATATCCTTCATGCTGTGTACGCCGATATCCACTTCCCCGCTCAATAGTTTTTCCTCAATTTCCCTGACAAATACACCTTTGTCCCCAATCTCATGGAGCGGCTTGTCCAATACCACGTCGCCCTTTGTCCTGATGACCCGGATCTCAAATTCATGTTCCGGGTATGCCGTCTTAAGCATGGCCTGCACGGACTCCGCCTGGGTGAGCGCGAGCTTTGAACCTCTTGTGCCAATCGTATATTTCATATATCTTCTCCTGTCTTATTAAACTCTTTCGGACGTTATCCGCCCGTCCCGCAGGGACATGTATTACAGGATACCCCCTGGGTCTCCTTTGCAAACGCTGTCCGCCCGTCCCGCAGGGGCGTGCTGTACCACTCCTTATATCTGGAAGAGCTGCCGGATCAGCCGCTCGTATTCTTCCTGCTCCTCTTCCGTATCCAGACGTTTTAACTCCCTGATAGGCTCCCTCAGAAGCCGCTGCAGGGATGCATTGAGTACCTTTTTTACAAGCTTCTTTTCTCTCGGCCCCAATTCCAGCTTTCGATCCAGATACTGGAAACTATCCTCCGCAATGGCGCTGCACCGCTGCTGCAGAGAGCCAATGGCCGGATCTATCCTGCTCTGCAAAAGCCAGAGAGCCGTCTCATGCAGGGACTTTTGTATCATATCCCTGCTTTTTTCCACAAGCTGTTCCCGTTCTTTCCTGTTATTCTCTGCAATTTCCTGCAATGTATCCAGATTGACCAGCTCCGCCAGCGGTTCCTGCGCAAATGCAGTATCAATATCCCTGGGCGCCGCCAGATCCAGAAACGTCAGAGGCTTTACCAGGCAGAACTCCTCCCGCCGGATGACCAGATGGGGGGACGAAGTGGCCGAAACCACAATCTCACTTTGTCCCATGGCCTGATACCGTTCTTCATAGGAAATGACTTCAATCTCCGGGAACTGCTCCCGAAGCCTTCTGGCATGGGAAAATGTCCTGCTGCATGCGATGACATGTCCTGCCCCGTATTCGTACAAATATGTTAATGCCAGTACCGCCGTCTTCCCGCTGCCCACGACCAGAATCTTCCTGCCCGCGATCCCGGTCATTTCCTGTAATTTTCGGATTCCTATGTAACTCACTGACAAAGGCTTTTCGCTGATTTTCAGTTCCGTCTTGATCCGTTTGGCGCAGGTTACGGCGTCCCTGACGACTTTATTTAGCTCTTTCCCCGCATAACCCATGGTCCGGGAATAGGCAAGGGCATCCTTCACCTGCCCCAGAATCTGATCTTCCCCCAATACAAGAGATTCCAAACCTGCAGCAATCCGAAACAGGTAAGCCATGGCTTCCTCTCCTGACAATGCGGACAGATACTTTTTTATTTCAACATCGGGAAACAACGCTTCGTAAATCCGGCAGATTTCCTCCCGCTGTTCTTCTTTTTCATAAAAATAATAAACTTCGCTGCGGTTGCAGGTGGACAATACCATGCACTGTTCCACCCCTGCGCTTTCCGCCCTCCTGAAAAATTCCAGTTTCCGCGCATCTGTAAACGCCGTCCTGTCCCGGACAGTAAGCTTCGCATTTCTGTAATCTATCCCACAAAAACCAAATTGCATCCGGCTTTCTCTCCTTTTGTTTTTTTCATGCGCCTTCAAGTATAATGCCTTGCCTGCCGCGGTTTGTCCTATGTTCTCCACGGACGCTTTTTCCCTGTCCATCCTTTTGCTTTCCAGTAGTCCGCATCTGCCTTGTTCCAGCCATGCTTCTGTACTTTGCCCATAACATAAAAAAACGCTTTTGTCTTAAAGGAGGGTTCGATATGCCCCTGCTCCCTCTGTATTTTCCGCGCCAAACGGCTCAGTTTCTTTTCAATCTCCCGCTTCTTTTTGGCGCTGACCCCTGCCCATGAAGTCTCCATCACAGCAGCGCCGTACTGATAAGTTTTCGCGACTCCCCAATAGAATGTGCTGTGAGCCATATCCTGGTTCGTACTTTTCATCCCTGCGCCTGCAGCCGTGGAAATACACACCGCCTGTTTGGCAAACATCTTTTCTTCAGGACGGTGTACCAGCCAGCGCCAGCCATAATGGTCAAGAAATGCTTTCATGGCGCCCGTTGCATGATAGACATAGACCGGGCTTGCCAATATGATTACCTCCGCATCATCTATTGCCTTTGTAATCGGGGACAGCTTTTCATAATGGGGGCATTTTGTTTCAGACTCTGCGAAACAGGCCGTGCATCCAACACAAAATTCTCCGAAATCTTTTGGTAAGAAAAATTCTGTCACTTCTCCGTTTAACTTTTTCGCCAACATCCTTGCGATATGGCAGGTAGAGCCCTGATGGCTCTGGCCGTGTATGATTGTGATTTTCATTTTGTTACCTCTTTCCATTTTCGATTCCCGCAGAACCGACAAATCTTTCATGAATCCATTCTGCGCGATATATAACTATAAAAGGACGTCCTCCTGGCCTGGCTCGCTGCTTCGCGGGAATAAAACATGATAATGCAGCTTTTCCAGGATTGGAACCAGCTCCATATAATCCTCAACTTTGCAGCCACATGCCCGGATCCGCTCTGTCACTTGATATTATATTCATATATGCAGGGGTTTACAAGGATTTTATAACGAAAAACAGGGCTGCGTCTTCGCAGCCCCATTCTGCTCATTCCATTATCTCATTGCCGTCCTTCGGCCGTATCCTCTACCCGATATATCCCGCAAATACAAACGCAAATATATAGGAAGAAGCAGCCACGCATGCCCATGTGATACCTCCCAATGCGATGGGCTTAAGCCCCTTGGAAAATACGTCCTTGAACTTAATCTTAAATCCGACTCCTGCCAGCGCAGATGCAAACAGGAATTTGCTCACTGTGGTCAGCAGGCTGATTCCTTTGTCGGTGAATACGCCCATGGTATTCAGTCCGGCCATCACTACGAACCAGAGGATGAACATCGGGAATGTCTTCTTCACAACCATAAAAATACTGTCGTTGCTTCCCACTTCGCCGTTCTTCTTCGCATCACGCGCCATCAGGATCGTCCACACAACCGCCACGAAAATAAGCATGGTCGTACGGACTAATTTGACATTCAGAGCCCCATTGAAATCCGGGTTTCCGATCATGGCCTGGAAGGTTGCCTGCGCGCCGGCCACGGAGGATGTATCATTGATCGCCGTACCTGCTACAAATGCAAATTGATTGTCCGTGAATCCGATTGCAGGTGCGATATAGGGATAGGAAAATGCGGAGATGGTGTCAAATAAGAAGATTGCCGCCATACCAAATGCAATTTCCGCATCCGTTGCCTTGATGATCCGGCTCAGTGTTGCAATCGCCGTCCCACCGCAGATACAGGTTCCGCCGCCTACCAGGACGGATGTATTTTTTGTAACTCCGATTTTTTTGCCTACCAGCAACGCCACGGTAAAGGACAGGCAGATGTTGAACAGGATCAGCGGCAGAGCCTTCACGCCTGTTCCGAGGATGGACGCAAAGCTTAACGTACCTCCTGTCAAAATAATTCCCCAGTTCAAAAACTGTTTGCTGCTGTAAGTCGTCCCTTCTTTAAACTCCTTGCCGGGAGTCGGGATCACATTACATATAATCATAGACACCAACAGCGCCACCATAGGCCCGCCCATTACCACGCGGCCGAACATTGCAGACTGCAGATCCGTAGACTTGGTTGCCAGTAAACCGATGATCAGGCACAACAAGATTGCCCCATATTTTTTCTTTTCCATATAAAATTCCTCTTTCGCCTCTTTGATAACTATAGAATCAACAATGTAATTTCAAGGCTCCCCGCGACGGCAGCGAACTATCTATCCCGGGGGCGTCGACGCCCGCTTCACCGCGGTATGCTCTTGAGTATAAGCTCCGCTGATCAGCAGGTTGCCCCTCCTACCAGATGCAGCTTCGCATCCAGAATCTCCTGTTTCCTTTCCAGAATATCATTTGCCAAAAGCTGTTTTTCTACTTCCTCAAATCCAATCCTTGCTATGGTATCCGCAAACCGTTCGCCGGTCTTCCCCTGCTCCCGGAACAAAAGGATTGCCTTTTCCACAGTATCCAGCATCTCTTCCTCGGAAGTAAAGATCTTGGAGATCGGCTGCCCGTGAGCGGTCTTCTTTCCCCATCTTCCGCCGATGTAGATGCGGTAACCCGGAGTTCCTTCTTCAATGACGTCAAACGGACAACTGTTCACGCAACGCCCGCAGTTGTTGCATCCATCCTGGTCAATATTGATCATGCCGTCTTCCAGTTTAGCCGCTCCCATCGGACAGGCTGTTTCCACCTGGCACTTCTTGCAGCCGTTGCACATATCCTCGTCTATATTGGGGATAAGCTGCCCAATAATGCCTAAGTCATTCAGATCCGGCTTTACGCAGTTGTTCGGGCATCCGCCGGTAGCGATCTTAAATTTGTGCGGAAGCTTCACGGTACGGTAGCCTTTATAAAATCTCTCGTGGATCTTCTCTGACAGGGCAAAAGTATCATACAGGCCGTACTGGCAGGTCGTTCCTTTGCAGGCTACAACCGGGCGTACAAGAGAGCCTGTACCGCCGGTCTCAAGTCCTGCTTTTGCAATAAACTCACGAAGAGGTTCAATATTGTCAAAATGAACGCCCCGAAGCTCTACTGTAAGACGGGTGGTAAATTCCACTTCGCCGCTTCCGAATTTTTCCGCCGCTTCAGCAATCACCTTTGCCTGCTCCGCCGTGATCTTGCCGTTTACCGTAATGATACGTGCGTTAAATAAATCCGTTCCTTTGTTGTTCAAAAATCCCAGTGCCTTTACTCTCTTGATCTCATCGGGTTTGATTGTGCATCCCATATTTTTTTCTCCTTTTTTTGTAAAAATTTGCGTATCCTTTTTCACAGGATACTTTCCATTGCCTTTGTGGGGCGCTCCAAAAAATCGTTTCCGGAAGCCTCTTTGTTTTTTTGTTTCTTATGCAGTCACATCACTGAATGTAATGCCGCCCTCCAGTACCTTGGTATTCTTGTAGCCGTAGAACTTCATACGGTTCTGGAGCAGGTAAGCCCGCTTTCCTTTGTTGCATACGAGAAGGATCTTCTCCTCCGGATCCAGCCCGTCCACAGGACCTTCCACGGTGGTCAGATCCACATACGGCGCGCCCTCGATCGACGGCTGCAGGCATGCATCTACAACCTTGTAGCCTTCTGCCGCACCGGCCGCATATTCCGCCGGGGTAAATGTCTCGAATTTGCCGTCGATCTTATTCATCAGCACATTGAGTGTATGCTCAAACGGATGGATGGCCGTAGAGAACGGAGGCGCATAAGCCAAATCCATATCTGCCAGGTCGGGAAGCGTTCCCTTTAACATAATGCCTGTCACGGCAATGTCTACCACCTTGTCTACCGCGCCTGCGCCAATCACCTGTACGCCCAGAAGCCTTAAGGATTCCTTGTCCGCGATCATCTTAATAATAAATGTCCCGGCATCCGGATAGTAATGCGCTTTATCATCCACCACCGTAACCACGCTCACCGGCTGATATCCCTCTGCCGCGGCCTGTGCTTCTGTCAGGCCGGTCCGGCCCACGTTCATGCCCGGGAGCTTGCAGACGGCTGTTCCCAACGCGCCCCTGTATCCCAGGCCTGCGCCCATCATATTCCGGGCGATCAAACGTCCTGCAATATTTGCGGTAGAGCCCATGGGCGACCATGCCGGTTTCCCGGTCAGCGCGTTATGTACCATCGCGCAGTCGCCTGCCGCGTAAATATCCGGAAGGTTGGTCTTTCCCTGTTCGTCCGTCAGGATCGTGCCTTTGAACATCTCGATTCCACTGCCGTCCAAAAATGCGGTATTGGGACGGATGCCTGCGCTCAGGACAACCAGGTCCGCCTTGTAAGCCCTCTTGTCAGTGGTGACCTTCTGTACCTTGCCGTCGCCTTCGAGCCCTGTCACGGTCACTCCCGTCACAACCGGAATCCCGCTTTCCTGAAGCTTCCCTTCCACATATTCCGCCATCTCAGCGTCGAAGCCGGGCAGCGCATGGGGCGCCATATCCAGAACAAAAGGACGGATTCCTTTCAGCTTTAAGTTCTCGGCAATTTCCAGGCCGATATACCCTGCGCCTACAACGACTGCGCGCTTGATATCGCCTGCATCTACAACGTCGCGCAGGGCGATCGCATCCTCCGGCGTACGCACAAAGAATACATTTTCCAGATCACAGCCCTCTATCGGCGGTTTGATCGGGCTTGCGCCTACGGAAACTACCAATTTATCATAATCATATGTCTTCTCTTCCCCTGTCTTCAAGTCGACTGCCGTCACCTTTTTACTTTCCGGGTCAACCTTCGTTGCCTCCGTTTCGGTCAGGACCTGCACCCCGGTCAGCCTGGAATACTTCTCAGGCGTATTCACAATCAGCTGATCCCGGTCTTCGATCACGTGCCCCACATAATAAGGAAGCCCGCAGCCTGCATAGGAAATATTTTTTCCCTTGTTCAGCACAATGACTTCATTGCCGCGGTCTTCCCTCATTAATTTTGCCGCAATCTTTGTACCTGCAGCAACCCCACCGAGTACTAATACCTTCATCATCTTACCTCCTTGTAATTACTATGAAACTTCGATAAAATTTTCACTACTTTTATTTTAACACTTGTTAATTTCAACGTAAAATAGTAAAATACAACATAGAATATAGGGAATTTCCTATACCCTGTATGGCTGTGTAAAGTGTCGTATGAAAAAAATACGGGAATGGAAAATTGGTTGCAAATCACAGGAGGAATTCTGATGGCTACTTTAAAGCAGTTAAAGACGTTTATTGCGGTTGCGGAATATAAGAAAATGAGCGAGGCCGCCAAAAGGCTTTATGTCTCCCAGCCCACGGTAAGCCAGATCATCTCCGATCTGGAGCAGGAATACCAGGCAAAGCTATTTGAACGCTCTCCAAAGGAATTGAAGATCACTCCGGCAGGACTGATTTTTTTATATAATGCCAGGCACATCATCGCCGGCCATGAGCATCTGGAGCAATCTATGAAAAAAGTCCATTCCCTGCGCCCCTTGCGCGTAGGCGCCACGCTGACCATTGGAAATACACTGATGGGGACTCTGGCGGAACATCTGATGGACCGCCATCCCGATATTGATATGACGGTATTTGTAGACAATACAAAGATCATTGAACAGCGGATGATCCACAATGAACTGGATCTTGCCCTTGTGGAAAATGTCATTGCCCGGCAGGAGATCCGTACCACGCCGATCCTTGACGATACACTATGCCTGATCTGCGGAAACAGGCATCCTTTTGCCGCCAGAACTTCCGTCACCTTAGACGAGCTGCAGGACCAGACCTTTGTTATGAGGGAACTGGGCAGCGGCACCAGGGCTATGTTTGAAAATATCATGACGACCCACCACATCCCCTATGTGGTCAAATGGGAGTGCTGCAGCCGCTGCGCCATTATTGACGCAGTGCGCCATAATATGGGCCTGGGCGTCCTTTCCCGGCGCTGCATTGAAGAATATGTAGAAAAAGGCGATATCAACGCCTGTTCTGTAGAAAATATATCCATGAAACGTTATTTCTATCTCTGCCAGAATGAAAGCCAGACTTTCACTTCGCAGATGGAGGATTTTATTAATGTGATCACGGATGTGACGGCGGAAAATGAAGCGTAACGCTTCATTTTTTTATTCCCGCAAAGCAACAGGCAGGAATGGACATGTTCCTGTCCATTCGGAATTGCAGGAAAAGAACCTGCGCAATCTGCACAGGTTCTTTCCATACCATTCCTTGCCGCCCCGAGGGTTCTCCGGCTTCCATGCAGCTCCTTAGCATACCTCTGCAAGCGCGCTTTCTATCACCTGACAGGTGCGCTCTACCTCTTCCTGCGTATGCGCGTCGGACAGAAACATGGCTTCAAACTGGGAGGGCGCCGTATAAATTCCCTGATCCAGCAAAAGCCCGAAATACCGGGCATATTTCGCGGTATTTGAGGACAGGGCCGTTTCATAGTCCGTAACCTTTTCGGATGTGAAAAAGATACTGATGAGGGAGCCCGCCTGATTGACCCATACCCGGCTTCCTGCTGCCCTGCGGGCCGTTTCTGCAATCTGTCCTGCTTTTTTCTCCAGTCTCCGGTAAATCCCCGGATCTGCCTTTAATATCTCCAGAGTCCCGATTCCCGCCGTGGTGGCGATGGGGTTGCCGGACAGGGTCCCGGCCTGGTATACCGGCCCTACGGGCGAAACCATCTCCATGATCTCCCGCCGTCCGCCGTACGCGCCTATGGGCATCCCCCCGCCTACGATCTTCCCCAGGGTGGTCATATCCGGGGTCACGTGATAATACTCCTGGGCGCCGCCTAAGGCCAGCCTGAATCCGGTAATCACCTCGTCAAAAATCAGGAGCGCGCCGTACTTCTTTGTGATTTCCCGCAAAAACTCCAGAAAACCGGGCGCAGGCAGAACCACGCCCATATTGGCCGCAACCGGCTCTACTACGACGGCTGCGATTTCCTGTGGGTTCGACTCAAACAGCGCTTCCACCGAAGCCCGGTCATTATAGCGGGCTACTAACGTATTTTTTGTATAATCCGCGGGAACTCCCGCGCTGTCCGGCACAGAAGTGGTGAGCGCGCCGGAGCCGGCCTTTACCAGAAGCCCGTCCGAATGCCCGTGGTAACAGCCCTTGAACTTTAAAATCTTATCACGCTTCGTAAATCCCCTTGCCACGCGGATGGCGCTCATGACCGCCTCCGTACCGGAACTGACCAGACGGCTGACTTCCATTGAGGGAACCAGTTCTGCGATCAGTTCCGCCAGACGTACCTCTTTTTCCGTAGGCGCGCCAAAGCTCAGGCCGTCCCCGCATGCTTTCTGCACCTGAGCGATCACCTGGGGGTGCGCATGCCCCAGAATCCCCGGCCCCCAGGAGCATACATAGTCGATCATTTCATTGCCGTCCACATCTACAATCCTGCTTCCATGGGCGGACGCGATAAAACGCGGAGCCCGCCCCACGGAGCCATATGCGCGGACAGGGCTGTTCACCCCTCCCGGAATATGCCGTTTTGCGGCTTCAAATAATTCCTTTGATTTTGTGTCCATCTCATTCTCCTTCCCTGATCCACTTTGCCACGTCCAGAGCGTGGTAGGTGATGATTATCTTCGCCCCCGCGCGCTTCAATCCGGTCATGATCTCCATCACGATCTTCTTTTCGTCGATCCAGCCTTTTGCCGCGGCTGCCTTTACCATAGAATACTCTCCGCTCACATTGTAGGCCGCCACCGGGACGTTGAATTTTTCCGTAATACCGCGGATAATGTCCATGTACGCCATGGCAGGCTTGGCGATGATCAGATCCGCTCCTTCCAGCAGATCCTCCTCCACCTCCCGCATGGCTTCCCGCCCGTTTGCAGGATCCATCTGGTAAGTCTTGCGGTCTCCAAACCCCGGGGCAGAATGGGCCGCATCCCGAAACGGGCCGTAAAATGCAGATGCAAATTTTGCGCTGTAGGCCATAATAGGAATCTGTACAAAACCATGCCCGTCCAGACTTTCCCGGATGGCCCTCACACGGTTGTCCATCATATCGCTGGGCGCGATCACGTCCGCTCCTGCTCTGGCATAGCTGACCGCAGTCTTAGACAAAAGGGGCAGCGTCTCGTCATTTAGAACCACGCCCTCTTTCACAAGGCCGCAGTGCCCGTGGGAAGTATACTCGCAAAGGCACACGTCCGCAATGACAATCAGATCCTGATATTTTTTTTCTGATTTTATATAGCGGATGGCCTGCTGCACGATTCCCTGATCGTCATAGGCGCCGCTCCCGACCTCGTCCTTGTGAGCCGGAATCCCGAACAAAAGCACTGACAAAATTCCCGCCTCCACGACACGGTCCAGTTCCTCCCACAGCCGGTCCAGCGAATACTGGCAGATTCCCGGCATGGAATCCACCGGGCTGCACAGGTTCTCCCCCTCCATCACAAAGATCGGATAAACCAGTTCGTCTACCCGTACATGGTTCTCCCTCACCATGCTGCGCATGGCTGGGCTGACTCTCAATCTTCTCATTCTTTCCATAATATTTCCATCCTCTCAGACCCGGCCTGATTCCGCACAGGCCGATTTGATAAAGAACTGCGGGGAAGCCGAAGATCCCCCAGCAAGCCCACGGGATATCCCTCGCGGCAGCCGCCAAATGGACACGTCAGCATGTCCGCCCGGGCTCGTTTCTTTGTGAAAATAACCGATGCAGATCATGCAGAATATTCCCGCGTCAGTTCAAACCTATTATGGTTGTTTTAAGGCGGAAAGTCAAGATGGTCTTTGACCGGCACGGAGGCTATGCAGCGAAGTGCAAGGCACCGGAAACGGCAGCACATGTTGCGCCGCCCCGGAAATAGCAGCCCGGAAAGCCAAAATACTGCCTGAGGGCGATCCGATCGCCCTCAGGCAGTATTTTTCTGTCGCTGATTTCCATGTTTTAACCTTGTTTTAGATCAAAGCGCTCTCCTCTTCCGCCTCCCAGAACCCTTCCCCGATAAATCCCTCCGGCAATGGTTCAGGCCTTTCAAAGGTGGTTTCCATTTCATAAATCCTCTGGGTCTTTATGCTGATAAAAATCCCATGGATAATTTCCAGAACATGCAGGGCCATCTCTTTTCCCGCCCGGTGCGGCCTTCCATTTCGGATAGCCCAGGCCATCTCCGCCGCTCCAAGTCCTCTTGATTCCTTTTGGAATCCATGGGTAAACGGAAACGCGGTTGGCTCGTTTTGTGCTTTCTCCAGAGTCACGCGGCCTCCGAATGTATTGGGATCCCCCAGACGCAGGATGCCTTTCTCCCCGTAAAATTCCAAATGAAAGGTCTCATTCAGAATTGTCCCGGAGTTGAAATGGACTGTAACCAGCGTCTGGTCTTCAAATTCCAGAATTGCCGCGGCTACATTTTCTTCTTCCACCGCAAGTTCCTGTCCATATAGCGGCGCCCCTGCCCTGAGTACCCGGTGGGCTTCCTCTGTCTTTTTGCCAAACGCAGATACTCTTTTTACATTCCCAAGGATGCTGCAGGCCGCGGTAAAATAGTACCCGCCCATATCATACAGGATGGAACCCCCTCTTTGATACAGATGGGGCAAATTCTCCCCAAACACCCGGTAATCTCTGGTCAGGGAAATGACTCCGCTCAAAATCCGCCCGGCCAGCCCATGATCCGCCGCATATCTGGCCGTCTGGAGGCCGCCTCCCAGAAATGTATCCGGCGCACAGCCGAACCGAACCCCGTATTGATCCGCCAGCGCACAAAGCCGTTTCCCATCCTGATAATCCACCGCCATCATCTTTTCGGAATACACGTGTTTCCCATGCTCCATCGCTTGTTTTGAAAGTGGATAATGGGCCGACGGGCCTGTCAGATTGAGCACCATTTCTATGGAAGGTTCCTTCAGAATTTCCTGCCAGCTCATCGCCCTGACCTGATAACGTTCTGCGGTTTTTCGCATCCTTTCCTCCGACAAATCCGAACATGCAACGACTTCTATGGATGTAAAATTTTCCTGTATTGATTTCAGATAGACGCCGCTGATGGCGCCGCACCCCACGATTGCCGCCATGACCTTTTTCATGGCATCACCTGCTTTGCAAAGCACAGCCCTTTGTGCTCTTCCTCTTCCGGAAAATATTCCAGTCCTACATAGCCCTCATACCCGGTCTCTTTTATCGCTGAAAAGATCGTTTTATAATCCATTTCCGAACGGTATAATTCGTGGCGTCCCGGGTTTCCGGCCGCATGGAAATGGCCGATATAAGGAATATATTCCTGAATCCTGCGAATCAGATCCCCTTCGGTAATCTGCTGGTGGTAAATATCAAACAGCATTTTTACATGGGGACTGCCCGTCTCCCGGATGATTTCCGCCGCTTCATCGGAACGGTACAGATAATAGCCGGCATGGTCTACCCGGATATTCAGCGGTTCTACCAACAGCGTCATTCCATGTTCCTCCAGATACGGAACGCACGCTTTTAAGCCGTCTATGAGGTTTCTGCGCTGTTTGTCCCTGCCGCAGGGAAGCTCTGCACCGGTTTGGGAAATAATCCGGGAACAGCCGAGCCGCTTTGCAGTCTTTATGGTTTTTTTCAAAGACTCCAGATATTCTTCCCGCTTTTTTCCATCAACCAGACTGATAAATCCGGTGCAAAACGCCGCGATCTCAATCCCTTCTTTCTGATAAGCTTCCAACAGGGAAATATCCTTTTCTTCCCATGTCCAAAATTCCACCGCATCCAAACCCGCGGCTTTCACCCCTTTCACAGCTTCATCTATGGGCTTCCCCATATATACCGCATCAATACATACGGATAATTTCATTTTGATTCTCCTCTCATTTTGCTATTATAAATGATCTGACGCCCCATATGTAATCACTGCCTGAATGATCTTTTCCGGTTCCTCGTCTATCATATGATACGCCTTTTGTATCTCGTCATATTCAAATTCCGTAAATAGATTATCTGTTTTCAGTTTTTCCAATATATGGATACAGGTATCTACCCTTCTCCGGTAGTCCCACAGATTTGAGAACGCCGGATCCATAGCGCCTGTCTGGGACTGCTTGATGCCAATCCTGTTATGATGAAATTCTTCCGATAAATCTACCGAAGACAACGCACCCTGATACCATGCCAGCGCGGTAATGCTTGTTTCCGGCGCCGCAATTCGGATCGCCTCATTGAGGGCTTTTCCATTGCCGGAAGCCTCTATTACTTTGTCCGCCCCCCTTTTCCCTGTCCGCATCCGAATTTCCATCGCTACATCGCAGGACGCCGGATCAAACGCCTCGTCACATCCATTTTCCAATGCGGCGTTCCTTCTTTTTTCCAGTACATCCACGCCGTAGACTTTCCAGGCTCCGCTCATTTTTGCCATCTGGACCAAAAGCTGTCCGATCACCCCGAGTCCGCTGATGACCACAACCTCCCCCAGATGGATATGCGTATCCATAATCCCGTTATATGCGGTAATCAGATTGGTAAAAAGGATTCCTTTTTCAGCCGGAATTGTATCTGGAAGAAGTACTGCATCCCTTGCACAGATTACATTTTCCTCCTGATGCGGGGCGCTGCAGGCAACGATATCCCCTTTTTTAATCCCCGTTACCCGGCTCCCCGTCTCTATTACCTCGCCTACCGACGCATAGCCCATATACCATACCCCGGGGTCGCAGCTTTTGACAGGATACTCCCACACTTCATTGTCCGCCGCAGGCACAAACAGCCTGGTTTCCGGATCCTGCTTTTTTCTGAAAAACGGAGCCAGGCCGCGGTAAACATTCATCTCTGTGCCATGGCTGACGCCGGAGTATAATGATTTTAAGCGAATCTCATCTTCCCCCATTGCCAGAGCCGGAACCTCCGTTATTTTTAATTGTTTTGGCCCTTCATACATCATTGCTTTCATGAAACATACCTTCTCTTCCATTTTATTTTAGTAGCCGATTTTTTCCAGCTTATCCAGACATTCCTCGATCGCTTTGTCAATGTCCTCTCCATTCACCACTTTTGCACACATATTCGGGATCGGTCCATCCGGCCATGCGTCCAGCTGGCTCCAGGTCGTAAGCGGCATATCCCCGGACTGAGAATTAGACGCGGTCCTGGAAAACGCGCCAAGCCACTCATCTTCCGTGAAATACGGATCCTTCATTACATTCACGTTAGAATTTAAGAGAGATAATTGCTGGCTGAGATAAAGCTGAATCTCTTCACTACAGAAATACTTCACCCATTCTTTGGCCGCATCCGGATTTTTTGTCGTCTTCATAATCGCGATGGGCGCGGAAAACGCGATTGCATTTTTCTCTTTTCCTGTTGCCGTTGGCAACGGCGCGGAGGCGAACTTCCCTTCCATCTGCGGCGCGGAGCTTAAGATGGAATTCTTATTTTCCCCGGTCGCCCCAAATACCATGGAAACGTTCCCGCTCATAAACTCTGTCAGTGCGTCATAGGACGCGTCCACACTGCTGGAGCAGATATTATATTCATTAATACAGTCGGATAAAAACCGCAGCGCCTTTTTTCCTTCCTCGCTTCCGAAGGTAAATTCCGTAAAGTCTTCGTTCATCATCGTGCCGCCGCTCTGTGCCAGCATGGAAAACCAGGTTTGGTCATAACGCCCCATATCAGAATACCACGCCAGACCCGCATGGGTTATTTTCCCGTTAGCATCTGTCTGTGTCAGCTTCTGGGCGCATTCCACCAACTCGTCCCAGGTCTCCGGCGCTTTGGCAATCCCTGCATTCTTAAAATCCTCTGTATTATATAAGAGTACCCTCGTATCAAATCTCCAGGGAACCCCGTACCAATCTCCGTCCACGCAGGCTTCATCTTTTCCCGCTGAAAGCCAGACGTCCTCTCCGCCCATTTCTTCTACCACGTCGTTGATTTCAAGAAGCCCCGCTTCTTCTGTACTCATCTCCACAAACGAATTTGTGAAAAAAATATCCGCCACATCCGGAGCTTCCCCGCCGGTACATGCAAGGGTCAGCTTCTGGTTCGCACTGTTCCAGTCATTGATGGCGTAATTCACCGTGATGCCTGTACTTTCCTTAAAATCTTCCGTAATCTTGTCCAGCGCTTTCCTCTGGATCGCCGGATCCGTCCCATAAGGCTGCATCCAAAATGTCAGTTCTACACCGTCATAGGAAACGGCTTCTTCCCCGTCTCCTGCATTTTCTGCTGATACAGCGTCCTTTCCTGTATCGTCCTCTTTTTCCCGCGTCCCGGCACAGGCCGCCGTCAGTCCCGTAACCATTGCCAATGTCAGCCCCAGCGCCACCAGCTTCTTTCGTTTCATACATCGTTCCTCCTTCATTTAAATTTTATAATTTATCCCAAAACATTTGGTTCGTCCCCAAATATTTTGATACCGTACCCCGGTTCCTGTCATCCCTTTACCGCGCCTGCGGAAAGGCCGCTGATCAAATGCTTTTGCAGGAATCCAAAAATAATGACTGCGGGCAGTGTAATAAAAATCCCTGCCGTCATGGTCAGCGCCATTTTCGTATTTGCCCCATATTGCCCGATAAAATCGTAAATTCCTACAGAAACCGGCTTCATTTTATCTCCTGACAGCAAAATGCTGGCCCACATATACTCATTCCACGCCAGAATAAAAGCAAAAATGGCGGTAGAAATAATTCCCGGTATGGAGATTGGAAGGCAGATATCGAAAAAAGTCCGAATCTGGGAACATCCGTCCACCCGCGCGCTTTCCTCAATTTCCTTTGGTATAGCGGCATCAAAATATCCCTTAATCATTAAAGTACAAAATGGAACCGCCCATGCCACATAGGCAATCACAAGCCCTGTATAAGTATTGGAAAATCCCAGGTTATACACGATAAAATATAAGCTTACCATCGTCACAATGCCCGGAATCAGCTGCGTGCATAACATCAATACCAGAGAAAATTTCTGCGCCCGCCTCTGGATAAACCGGCTGATGCTGTATCCGCACAGGGTAGCCAGCACCACACTGAGCGCCGTCACAGTCACGGACACGGTCAGTGAGTTTTTCATATATGTGCCCAGCGGGATGGACTCCCAGACTTTAAAAAAATTGGAAAACTCCAACCGGGAAGGAAGCAGGGTAGATGGGGAAACCATGACCTCCTCTGTGGGCTTGACTGCCGTAACGATCATCCAATAATAAGGGAGCAGTACAAACACGCTGATGATTCCCAGCACAAGGTAATGTGCCGCAATTCCAAATATTTTTTTCTTTTTCAAAGCTATCCCCCCATCCTACGAAATCTCTCTGATCGATGACTTAATGTAAAATATGGCCGGAACCAGCGCAATCATCATCATAATCACACTGACAGATGCCGCATAGCCATAATTAAAACTGGTAAATGCCTGCTGGTAAACTTCCACCGCCAAAAGCCTGGTCAGCCCCAAAGGCCCTCCCTGCGTCACCATATAGCTGATATTAAAATTATTGAACTGCCAGATAAGCTCCAGCAGTACGGAAACCGAAATCACCGGCCGGATGCAGGGAACCGTGATCTTCCAGAAACTGGTAATCTTTCCAGCCCCGTCCATGGTAGCGGCCTCATATAATTCTTTTGGCACAGTCTGAAGCCCTGCAATGAACATAACCATCAGGAACGGATAAATCGACCATACGTTGATAATGGTCAGCATAATCAGCGGTACGGATAAAAATCCGAAGAACACCTCTGTATTGTCCAGAAAACTGACCGGCCCTTGAATCCACCCCAGCTTTAAAAGAACCGAGTTTACAGGGCTGAAATTTTCGCTTAACAAAATCCTCCACACAAAGGACGCAACTAAAGGCGGGGTAACCCATGGCACCAGGAACAATGCCCGGAAAAATCCCCTTCCCGGTAAAGGCCTGATCAGCTTGACCGCAATATACATTGCCAGGGCAACCCCCAGTACCAGAGACGCCAGGGCAAAAAACAACGTATTGAATATCGTCTGCCATATGGCGTCATTGCCCAGGGCGTCTACATAATTGGCCAGTCCTACGAAAGGCTCTTCCTTGCTCAAAAGCTGTTTATTAAAAAATGACATACCGATGGTTTTTAAAGTGGGATAAACAGATACCAGCAGTACCGAAGCCGCCGCCGGAATCAGCATGAAAAGCGGCGTATGTTTATCCAGTCCTCCTATATGAAACATCCCTTTTTTCTTTTCCCTCATGGATACCTCCTGTCTCATTCATCCCTGATGTTCTTAATCGAACTTCGCTCTACAAATACCGGGCCAATCTTCATCGTGCGGTTTCCTGTACACCGTTCCTTCCCCTCCGCCTTTTTGATTAGCGTTTCGACCGCGGCTGCCGCAATCTCTTCCACGGGAAGCTGCATGGTAGATAATGGGGGCGAAAGAAATTTTGCAATGGTATCATCATACCCGACTACCGAAATCTGATCCGGTATCCGGATTCCCATTTCCAAAAATGCCCGGTAAACGCCTGCCGCCAAAATATCGGATGCGGCAAAGACGGCCGTTGGGTATTCTTCTTTCCTCATTTCTTTGAAAATTTCCAATGTTTTTAAATAGCCGTTCTCTACGGTATATTCTTCTACAAAATATGAATGCGATTCATAATATTCCGGATGGATGTTCTTCATTGCCTGTACATACCCCCGGAAACGTTCCTTTTCCACGGGAGCATTCTGTTCCACTCCCAGATATGCAATATTTTTATGCCCATTAGCATGCAGCCTCTTCACAGCCACATAACTTCCCTCTTCATTATCAATCAGGATTTTTTCAATCTCGTACACATCCGCAGGCCTTTCTATCATGACCACAGGTACGGAAATGCTGTTTGCCTTGCGGCCAACTTCCTGTATAATATTTTTTTCGCCGCCCGCATTGATAATGATCCCGTCTACACCATAGGATAACAAATCATTCATCATTTCATTAAGCATTTGGATTTTATTTCCTTCCTCTAATGCATAGGAAATGGTTTTATATCCTCTCTCATAACTTTTACGTTCAATGGTTGCCGCTATTTTCACAAAGAGAATGTTCTCATCCGTAGACAAATGAATATGGCCTATCAATTTCGACTGTCCGCCTCTTAAAAATTTTGCCTGCTGGTTCGGGATGTAATTCAGCTTCTCCATCACTGCATACACTTTTTCCCGCTTTTCTTCTGACACATACCCGCTTTCATTAACACATCTGGTAACGCAGGAAATAGATACCCCGGCTTCTTTAGCAATCATTTTTAGCGTGACTTTTTTCATAGGATTACTGAAATTATTTTCATCTTTTTCCAGACTCAATTTTTATTACCACCTCATATTCTGATAATTTATCTCTGTTGTTTGATTTGTATTATTATATTAACATGACACTTTTCTCTCTGCAACACATTTTTGTGCATATTGCATAATTTTGTGTGCATTGCACTATGACAACGTTGTCACATTTTCACAAAAACCATAGATTATTATACATAATATCTAAATCGAAAAATATAAGCACAACATATCCGGTTGGAAGATATTTTATACAAGGGTTTTATGGTTTTATATTTTTAAACTCGCGGGCAGTATAAATTATCGTTCTGCCAAACCATATCAGCAGCATAGAATTGTTTGGCAAAATTTCATCCATATTCCTGGTATGTTATTAGGACTTTTATAGTAATCGCTGAAAAAGGTTCTTTCTGAACTTTGGGTATCTGTATATTTTCATAATTGATCAAAAGCCTTTATATTGACCTGGAGAAGCAAAATGAAATTAACAGAATTACTCAAACATCAGAAAGAACCCTGGAAATTTTACGCTGCCCCTGTAATTTTCATCTGTTTCCGCGGATGCAGATTTTTTAGGATCTCCGCCTGCTTTTTTGCTGCAACATGTATGTAAATCTGTGTTGTTGAAATGGAGCTATGTCCAAGGATCTGCTGGACGCAGCTGATATCCACCCCTTCTTCTATCAAATATGTTGCAAATGAATGCCGCCACATATGAGGCGTGATATTTCTTTCAATACCGGCTAATCTGGTATACTTTTTCAGCATATTTCTGATGGATTGCTCCGTAAAACGTGTTCCTCGCTGATTTATAAAAAAATAGCCGCTTTTCTTAATCGCCTCTTTATTTGCGTCATAATATCTTTTTAACAGCTGTAAAACAGAAATCTCCCCGATCTGGATGTACCTTTCTTTGTCACCTTTTCCCATAATGCGGATCAGCCCGGAATCAATATTAATACAATCCGCTTTGATATTGGAAACCTCGTACACTCTGGCTCCCGTTGCAAAAAGCATTTCTACAATGGCCATATCTCGAAGCCAGTATCTATGATTTCTATCCATCTTCCTGCCCGTTTTCGGATAAGCGTACATGCAGTTCAGCAGTTCCTCTATCTCTCCCCGCGGAATGATTCTGGGAAGCATAATTGCCTCTTTAAATTTCACCTTGATCCTTCGGAACGGGCTTTCAGGAGTCAGTTCTTCCTCTTCCAGATAAGTATAAAAAGCCTTAACCGCAGCGATTTTCCGTTTCACCGTCTTCGGCTTAAACTTTTTATGCAGATTCGTGATATAATCCTCGATTTCTCCCTTTTGAGGATTGTCTGAATTCAAAAAGTCAAAATACTGCCTAAGATCTATCCGATAGGCTTTTAAGGTCTTTTTGTCCAACTCCTTGCGAAATTCACAATATTCCAGATATTTTTTTGCATAGTCCTGTACCTTCATAAGCGCCCTCCTGTGATTAAAAAGTTTTTTCTCAGTGTAGCATAACTTCTGGAGCAGAAGGTAGGTTGGAAGTTCTTTTAAGGGAGTGGGAGGGACAGATGAAGGATAATTGTTAGTTATCCGTTGGATTTGGCGGATAGAGCGGTATGGA